>NZ_JAKPCB010000092.1:0-177968 GCF_023347575.1 Brenneria tiliae
ATTTGCCTGGCGGCGATAGCGCGGTGGTCCCACCTGACCCCATGCCGAACTCAGCAGTGAAACGCCGTAGCGCCGATGGTAGTGTGGGGTCTCCCCATGTGAGAGTAGGGAACTGCCAGGCATCAAATAAAGTAAAAAGCCTCATGCGAAAGCATGGGGCTTTTTGCGTTGTGGGATGACGATGAATCACGGTCGTTATTAAGATAAAACCACGCTACCATCCTCTCTGGATCAGGACGCCTGACTGAGCCAACGGCGGATAAAGTCGGCCACCTGCTGCGGCTGATTGATATCGAGTTGAGGTAACGTTGCGGCAAGGGGAGCGTCCGCTGCGATGGCGATAACATAGTCATCCAGCAAATCATCCAGCGAGCGCCCCAACGCCTGGCGAAACAGCACGATCTTGTTGATTTTCTCCTGTTTAAATCCTTCCACCAGAATAAGATCGAGTACCGAGGCGTCCATCTTTTTTGCCAGATCGTGCAAATCGGGTTGCTGCCGAGCCGGCGTTTCCGTCATCAAGGCCCATCTTTGGCTGCTGACCACCATGGTTTGCTCTGCGCCGGCCTTACGCAGTTCGTAGCTGTCCTTGCCCGGCGTATCGACATCCATATGATGATGCGTGTGTTTGATGAGGCCGACCCGAATACCGCCGTTCTTAAGGATGGGAATGATTTGTTTTAATAATGTTGTTTTACCGGTACCGCTATAAGCTGCGATAGCAAGCAGACGAGGTCGATCAGGATTCATGATGCTGCCTTTGGAGGTATGACAAGTCCTCAGGGAAATTCAGATTACGGAATGCTGCGGGTTGATCGGCGAATGAAACGGCCGTTGCGGCAATCTGTTCCATAAAGATCATTAGTTTACGATCGCCATTAGCAAGATAATTTTCCAGTGGCTTTATCAGGCGGCGATTTATCAGCAGTAAAGTGGGATGACCGCGGCTACCGTCAGTGGCGTAAGCCGCATTTCTCCCGTTCCTTCCTTCCCATAGCCGTTTCACCAGGTCTTGCGGCAGTTCAGGAACATCGCAGGGAACGAAGATAATCCACTCTGACGTTGCGGCACACATGCCGGTAAGTATGCCCGCCAGCGGTCCGCAAAAGCCATTTTGCAGGTCGCTTACCACCGCACAGCCGCTTTGCTGATAAACCGGAAGGTTGCGATTGGCATTGATGATGACCTTATCAACCTGTTTTTTCAGCCTTGTCAGCACATGCTGGTATAAGGGTATACCATTTAGCGCCAGCAGACCTTTATCGCAGCCACCCATGCGTGTTGCCCGTCCGCCAGCCAGAATCACCCCTGTGATCATTGTTCGCCCCGCCTATCCAAGCCATAGGTTATTTTCTGAAAACATTTACTGAAGACCAAGTTCTTTTCACATATTAATAAGACTGTTATTTTTGTCATTGTATTTACTTCCGAGGGTAAAAAAATGAAATGTCATCGCGTTAATGAGTTGATTGAACTGTTACATCCAGCCTGGCAAAAAGAGCCTGATTTGAATCTGGTGCAGTTTTTACAAAAACTTGCACAGGAGGCCGGGTTTGAGGGGCAGTTTAGCGAGCTGACTGATGATATCCTTATTTATCATCTGAAAATGCGTGACTCGGATAAAGAACAGGTCATTCCGGGGCTTAAAAAAGATTATGAAGAGGACTTCAAAACCGCGTTACTTCGCGCTCGCGGAGTAATTAAGGACTAATGCGGATAGGAATGGAGTCCGGCTCGCATAACCCGGTATTGGCACGTATTTATCTTACATCGCATGTTACTGGCAGTGGTTGTTATGAACAGTTCGGTTTTTAATTTTCAGACGTTGTTCCCCGAGTTGATAATGGATGCGCTATTGGACGCAGGGATACGCGTGGACTCTGGCTTAACCGCGCTAAACAGTTATGAAAACCGCGTATATCAGTTTACTGATGAAGAACGGAAGCGTTTTGTTGTTAAATTCTACCGTCCGGAACGGTGGAGTACCGCGCAGATTATGGAAGAGCATACCTTTGCCCGGGAACTGGCGGAAGATGAAGTGCCGATTGTCGCGCCGTTGGAGCTTAACGGCCGCACGTTGCATCTTTATGAAGGATTTCATTTTGCGGTGTTCCCGAGCGTTGGCGGGCGGCAATACGAGATGGATAATGAAGATCAGTTAGAGTGGGTAGGGCGTTTTTTAGGCCGGATTCATCAGACGGGCCGTAAGTCCTCATTTTCCGCCAGGCCGACAATCGGTTTGAATGAATATCTGTATGAACCCTATAAGCTGCTGGAGCGTTCGGCGTTAATAGCGAAAAAACATCGAAACGCTTTTTTACGGGCGGTCAGCAAACTGATTGATACCGTCGAGGCTTATTGGCACAACGACTGGCAGTCGCTGCGTCTGCATGGTGATTGCCATCCGGGTAATATTTTATGGCGCGACGGCCCGCTGTTCGTTGATTTGGACGATGCGCGCAATGGCCCGGCGGTACAGGATTTGTGGATGTTGCTGCACGGCGAACGCCATGAACAGCGTATTCAATTAGATATTCTGTTAGAGGCCTACAGCGAATTTGCCGAATTTAAGGACCAGGAGTTGGCGTTAATCGAACCGTTACGCGCTATGCGTCAGGTTCATTATCTGGCCTGGATTATACGACGTTGGGAGGATCCCGCTTTTCCCCGCAATTTTCCCTGGATAAAGGATGGGGATTTCTGGCTTAAACAAACATCGATATTTACCGAACAGGTTAAGCTGTTGCAGGAGCCCCCTCTGCAGCTCATGCCAATGTACTGACATTGAATGGAGAGAGTGTGTTTTATGAAAAAATTATGGTTTGCATTGATTGGCGTCGTTCTGGCATTCAGTGCGTCGGCGGCTGATTTTTCTAACGGCAAGCAATATGTGGAATTAGATAAGCCGGCGACTCAGGAACCCCAGGTTCTGGAGTTTTTCTCATTTTATTGCCCGCACTGTTACCAGTTTTCAGAGGTCTATCATATTCCGCAAACGGTAGAAAAGGCGCTGCCCGCCGGCACCAAAATGACTCGTTATCACGTTGATTTTCTTGGCCCTCTGGGTAAAAATCTCAGCCAGGCATGGGCGGTGGCCATTGCGCTCGGCGTTGAAGATAAAATTACCCCGCTGATGTTCGATGCCGTTCAGAAAACGCAAAGCTTGCAAAAGCCGGATGATATTCGACAGGTGTTTATTAACGCCGGCGTCAGCGCGGAAGAATACGACGGCGCGCTAAATAGTTTTGTCGTGAAGTCGCTAGTGGTGCAGCAGGAAAAAGCGGCCGCGGATTTACAATTACGCGGCGTGCCCGCCATGTTCGTTAACGGGAAATATATGATCAAGAACGATGGTCTTGATACCAGTTCAATGGATGCCTACGTAAAACAGTATGCCGATGTGGTAAAATTTCTGATAGATAAAAAATAAGCTATTTACGCGATAAACCACGCTGATTATATCGGCGTGGTTTTATCCGGCCATCTCAACCGATTGTTAATAGATGAAACTGATTTTTCATTAATATTTGATGGAATAATTTATATCCACAATTATCAATTGTCTTTTACTGAAGATTGAAAATGCTGATTTTTATTATAACCATATGAAAAACATAAGTATAAAAGTAATAAATCCATCCACTGGCATTATGAAAAATTAATCACTTATTTTTATTCACAAACTTATCCACAGATTGATCCTGCGAAGATCCACGCAAAAAAGATGAATATCCTGCGTTAAGGATCGTCTCTTCCCTTCAGCTATGGCATGCTTAGCAGCATGGCAGACAACAAAGATCATAACAGGCTATGGCTCAGATTGCAGAAAACCCTTTAATTTTAGTGGACGGTTCTTCCTATTTGTACCGTGCATATCACGCGTTTCCGCCGTTGACAAATAGCGCGGGAGAGCCCACCGGCGCGATGTACGGCGTATTGAATATGCTGCGCAGCCTGCTGGTGCAATATCATCCCAGTCATGTCGCGGTGGTATTTGATGCCAAGGGCAAAACGTTCCGTGACGAGCTATTTGAGAACTACAAGTCTCATCGGCCCCCGATGCCGGATGATTTGCGCGAACAGATTGAACCTTTGCATCGCATGGTAAAAGCGATGGGATTGCCGCTGCTGGCGGTTTCAGGCGTCGAGGCCGACGACGTTATCGGCACGCTTGCCCTACAGGCTGAAAAGGCGGGTATTCCGGTGCTGATCAGTACCGGTGATAAAGATATGGCCCAGTTAGTGACGCCAAACGTCACGCTAATCAACACCATGAACAATACCATTTTGGGTCCGCAGGAAGTATGCGACAAATATGGTATTCCTCCGGAGTTGATTATCGATTTCCTGGCCTTGATGGGCGACGCTTCCGACAATATCCCCGGCGTGCCCGGCGTGGGTGAAAAAACGGCGCAGGCCCTGCTACAGGGGCTGGGCGGTCTGGATGTGCTGTATGCGAATCTGGACAAGATTGCCGGATTGTCATTCCGCGGCGCCAAAACCATGGCGCCGAAACTTGAGCAGAATAAGGACGTTGCCTACCTTTCCTATCAACTGGCCACCATTAAGACGGATGTTGAACTGGATCTGACCTGCGAACAGTTAACGGTGAACGAACCGGATGTGGATGAGCTGCATGGCTTATTCACCCGTTACGAATTCAAGCGCTGGTTAACCGAGGTCGAGTCCGGCACCTGGCTGCAGGGTAAAAAAAGCCATCAGCCTGTGCAGAAGATCGTTAAAGCCGTACAGGAAAGCGCGAGCGATGACGAAAGCGGCATTACGCTTTCCGCCGACGGTTATGTCACCATCCTGGATGAAAAAACGCTGCTGGAGTGGATTGAGCGTTTAAAGAAAGCGGATGTTTTCTCTTTTGATACCGAAACCGATGGGCTGGATACCCTGACGGCCAACCTTATCGGTATGTCATTTTCAGTGACGCCGGGCGAAGCCGCTTATCTGCCGCTGGCGCATGATTATCTGGATGCGCCGCAACAGTTGGATCGGGCTCAGGTTCTGGCGCTGTTTAAACCGTTGCTGGAAGATGAGACGCTGCTCAAGGTAGGCCAGAATCTCAAGTTCGATAAAGGCGTGATGAAACGTTATGACATCGAATTACGCGGAATCGCCTTTGATACCATGCTGGAATCTTACGTTCTGGACAGCGTCGCCGGACGTCATGATATGGATAGCCTGGCGGAGCGCTATCTGCAGCATAAAACCATTACCTTTGAGGATATCGCCGGCAAAGGCAAAAACCAGCTTACCTTTAATCAGATTGCGCTGGAGCAGGCCAGTCCTTATGCGGCGGAAGATGTCGATGTCACGCTGCATCTGCATCACAAACTGTGGGCTAAATTACAGCAGCAGCCGGAACTGCGAAAAGTGTTTCAGGAAATCGATATGCCGCTGGTGCCGGTGCTGTCCCGCATGGAGCGCACGGGCGTGCTGATCGATCCGCATATCCTGTCTGAGCACTCCAAAGAGCTCACCGTCCGTCTGGGCGAGTTGGAAACGCAGGCCTACGAACTGGCGGGCGAAGAGTTTAACCTGTCGTCAACCAAGCAGCTGCAGGGCATCCTGTATGAAAAGCAAAAGCTGCCGGTGCTGAAAAAAACGCCCAAAGGGGCGCCCTCCACCAATGAAGAGGTGCTGGCCGAACTGGCGCTGAATTATCCGCTGCCGAAGCTGATTCTTGAATATCGCGGGCTGGCAAAACTGAAGTCGACCTACACCGATAAGCTGCCGCTGATGATTAACCCGTCGACCAAACGGGTGCATACCTCGTATCACCAGGCGGTGACGGCCACCGGCCGCTTATCTTCCAGCGATCCTAACCTGCAGAATATACCGGTGCGCAACGAGGAAGGGCGGCGTATCCGCCAGGCCTTTATCGCGCAGGAAGGGTATAGCATTGTGGCGGCGGACTATTCACAGATTGAGCTGCGCATCATGGCGCATCTTTCCGGCGACAAAGGCTTGCTGAAGGCCTTCTCCGAGGGGCTGGATATCCATCGGGCGACGGCGGCGGAGGTTTTTGGACTCGCCCTTGAGAAGGTGACGTCCGAGCAGCGCCGCAGCGCCAAAGCGATTAACTTCGGCCTGATTTATGGCATGAGCGCTTTTGGGCTATCGCGCCAGTTGAATATTCCGCGTAGCGAATCACAGAAGTATATGAATCTGTATTTCGAGCGTTACCCCGGCGTTCAGGAGTATATGGAGCGAACCCGCCAGCAGGCGGCGGAGCAGGGCTATGTCTCGACGCTGGATGGCCGCCGTCTTTACCTGCCGGATATTCACTCACGCAACGCCATGGCCCGCAAAGGCGCCGAGCGGGCGGCGATTAACGCGCCGATGCAGGGAACCGCTGCCGATATCATCAAGAAAGCGATGATCGCTATTGATGGCTGGTTACAGCAGCAGGACAAGCCGTTAGTGAAGATGCTTATGCAGGTTCACGATGAGCTGGTCTTTGAGGTCCATAATACGGCATTGGAAGAATCCAGAAGTAAAATCAGAGAGTTAATGGAAAACTGTATGCAGCTTAACGTCCCGCTGCGGGTTGATATCGGTACCGGTATTAATTGGGATGAAGCGCATTAAGTCGCTATACCCGTCATCCATTTCTGTAATTAAATAACAGGATTGTGTGACCTGGTTTGACTTTGTGTAATGCGTCGCCACTTTTCATGAAAGTAAACAACAAAAAAAACTTTGTTCCGATGAAAAAATAGGGTAGAGTTAAAGACGTAGGGTACAGAGGTAAGATGTTCTATCTTTCAGACCTTTTACTTCACGTAATCGGATTTGGCTGAATATTAGCCGCCCCGGTCAGTTTTGACTGGGGCGTTTTTTATTCGTCTCATCCGTGATGACTCACCCTACGGGCCGTCACTGCGTGACGTTGAAAAATGCTCCCGGCATTTTTTTATTCGTCGTCATCCGTGAGACTCACCCTGCGGGCCGTCATCATCCCTGATGATTACTCGTTTTCCTGTGGATCTTCCTCTTCCGCCTGCGGCAACGTACTAAACCAGCTATCGAGTTTCTGGCGCAGTTTGTCGACGCCCAATTTCTTCAGCGAAGAGAACGCTTCCACCTGAATATCACCCATAAACGGCAGTACCGCTTCGCGCACCATATTAAGTTGGGACTTGCGCGCACCGGACGCCAGTTTGTCCGCTTTGGTCAGCAATACCAACACCGGAAGCTGCGCTTCCACCGCCCACGCAAGCATTTGCTGATCGAGATCTTTCAGCGGATGGCGAATATCCATCAGTACCACCAGCCCTTTCAGGCTATTGCGTTTCTGGAGATATTCCCCTAGCGCGCGCTGCCACTTAAGCTTCATCTCTTCCGGCACTTCGGCGTAGCCATAGCCGGGTAAATCGACCAGCCGAACGCCTTCAGCAACCTCGAACATGTTGATAAGCTGCGTTCTTCCCGGCGTTTTACTGGTGCGCGCCAGGTTTTTTTGATTGGTCAGCGTATTCAATGCGCTGGATTTACCGGCGTTAGAGCGCCCAGCAAAGGCGACTTCAATACCGCTATCCGTTGCCAGGTGGCGAATATCCGGGGCGCTGATGACAAAATGCGTCATATGGTAGTTAAATTGCTGGGTCACAATATTTATCTCTGTCTGGATCTATGTCTGGTTGGGGATTATACCTGTAACTGATAATAAAGGCGGTTTTATCTGTACTGAAGCAGTTACGCCCGTGGAATAGCGAAAAGCATTATCGGTTGATGCGAGCTCTTTTTTATTGTCGGGCTTTCTGCTAGATTCCGCCGCAATTACCTTCACCTATGTACCTGAGAGCAAGATGATGAACCAACCAATTAAAGGGTCGGGTGGGAATGCCGCCCGGTCAAAAACAAAAAGAAAAACCCGTGAAGAATTGGATCGGGAAGCACGCGATCGGAAGCGGCAGAAAAAGCATCGCGGTCGCGTAGCGGGAAGCCGTGCTCAGGAAGCCGGGCCGGCGAATAACAGCGCCGGTCAACGCAAGGTCGCCGATCCGCGCATCGGCAGCAAGAAGCCGGTGGCGCTTGGCGCGCAGGCCAAGGACGTTGCTCAACCCAGGCCAGCCGTGCCGGTTGCCAAGCCCGTCGCGATATCGCCCGAAGAAGAGCTGGCGCTGCTGGAAAACGACGCCCGCCTGGACGAGCTGCTGGATCGCCTGGATAGCGGTGAAACGCTGAGCGCCAAGGATCAGTCCTGGGTGGATGAAACATTGGATCGTATCGACATCCTGATGGAGCAGCTCGGCATTGAACTGGGTGATGACGAAGACGACGAAGAGCCAAAAGAAGATATGCTGCAACTTTTGAAGCGCAATAGTTCGAAAGACGATTTTTGATCGATGAAGTTGTTGTTTCTGCTGCTGGCTTTACTGGTTACGCTTTATCTTTTTTGCCTGTTGGGCAAATTGTGGCTGCTGTCGCAACGAAAAGCGCGGTTGCACCGTTCGGTTTTTAACCGGCGACGGATGCCGACGGCGCTTTCCACCAGAAAAAAACGCCGGGAGCGTTTTTTAACGTCACGTAGTGACGGCCAGGAAGGCGAGTCCCAGGGATGGGACGAGTAAAAAAACGCCGGGAGCGTTTTTTAACGTCACGCAGTGACGGCCGGGAGGCGATTCCCCGGGATGGGACGAGTAAAAAAAACGCCGCCGCAACGGTCCGGCATAAAAAAGACTGGAGGGATTAAGCAGCATGTCTGAGCAAGTAGTCGACTGGGACCTGGCCCTGATTCAAAAATATAACTATTCCGGGCCGCGTTACACCTCTTATCCCACCGCGTTGGAATTCAGCGAACGCTATGATGAGCCCGCTTTTCAGCGGGCTATTGCGCGTTATCCGCAGCGCTCGCTGTCGTTATATATCCACATTCCGTTTTGCCATCGGTTATGCTACTTCTGCGGCTGCAATAAGCAGGTCACGCGACAGCAGCATAAGGCGGATGAGTATCTGGACGTGCTGGAGCTGGAAATTCGTCAGCGAGCTCCGCTGTTTGCCGGGCGTACGGTGACCCAGATGCATTGGGGCGGCGGTACGCCGACCTATCTTGATAAGGCGCAAATCAGCCGGCTGATGGCGCTGCTGCGTGAGCAATTTTCTTTTGCTGAGCAGGCCGAGCTGTCGCTGGAGGTCGATCCGCGGGAAATCGAACTGGATATTCTCGATCACCTGCGTGCCGAGGGATTTAATCGCCTCAGCATGGGGGTGCAGGATTTTAATAAGCAAGTGCAAAAGCTGGTGAACCGTGAACAGGACGAAGATTTTATCTTCGCGCTGATTGCGCGCGCCAAGTCGCTGAGATTTACCTCGACCAATATTGATCTGATTTACGGTTTGCCGAAACAGACGCCGGAGAGCTTCGCCTTTACCCTGCAACGCGTCGCTGAATTGAGTCCTCATCGCCTCAGCGTCTTTAACTACGCGCATTTGCCCAGCCTGTTTGCGGCTCAGCGGAAAATCAAAGAAGCCGATTTACCGGACGCGGAGCAAAAGCTGCAAATACTGCAACAGACCATCAGCGCCCTGACGACGGCCGGCTACCAGTTTATCGGCATGGATCACTTCGCCCGTCCCGACGATGAGCTGGCCCTTGCCCAGCGCGCCGGGAAATTACACCGCAATTTCCAGGGCTACACCACCCAGGGCGATAGCGATCTGCTGGGCATGGGCGTATCGGCGATTAGTATGATCGGCGATAGTTATGCCCAGAACCAGAAAGAGCTGAAACGCTATTATGCGCAGGTCAGGGAAACCGGAAATGCACTGTGGCGGGGGTTGCCGCTGACGCAGGATGACTGCATTCGGCGCGACGTTATCAAAACGCTGATTTGTAATTTCCGATTGACCTATGCGGCGATTGAAGCTGATTACCAGATTGATTTTAAATCGTATTTCTCACAGGATTTGCAACAGCTGGCGCCTTTGGCCGCCGACGGCCTGGTGGAGATAGGCGAATCCGGAATTACGGTAACGGCGAAAGGCCGTTTGCTGATCCGCAATATCTGTATGTGCTTCGACGCCTACCTGCGAAATAAGATACGGGAAAGGCAGTTTTCCCGGGTGATCTGATGTATCGCGCATCTTCCACGACAGGAAGAGGAGGCGTCCTCTCCCTGTGCGGTTAACTACCGGCGTTTAGTCCTTAGTTGGCGAGATCGGACCCGGCGCGAATCTGCTCTCTGACGAATTTGCCCGAAGCGGACAGGTTTGCTTCCGTCCAACCGCCGGTGGTGCTGGCGCCGGGAGCCAGCGCCGCCGAAGCTTCCTGTTTATCTGACAGCGACCAGTTCACCCAGCTGACGCCGCGATCGTTGAGAAAATCGATCCAGACTTGCGATTCCGGCAGGAACGGTCCGCCGCTGCCGGATGCGTCACTCGTGCCCCATTCGCTGACGAACACCCCCAGCCCCTGGTTTTGCACGGCATCAAGTCGGTCGCGCAGAGACTGTCCGTGCGTACCCGCATAGAAATGCAGTGCGTACAAGGTGTTCGCATCCGGCAGCGGGTTATTTGCCGCGTCATGGATATCCTGACTCCAGGTGCCGGTGCCGACGATGATGATATTGTCGGGATCTTTGGCGCGAATCACCTGCGTCACCTCCTCGGCGTACGGTCGGATCTGCCCGTTCCAGTTTACGTTGCCGTTAGGTTCGTTGGCGATTTCGTAAATGACGTTGGGTGAATTGCCGTAGAGTTCGGCCATTTCGGTGAAAAAGGTTTTCGCCTGCGCTTTATAGGTGTTGGGATCGCCGTCCGACAGAATGTGCCAGTCAATGATGATGTAGACGCCAAGCTCCTGCGCGGCGGTGACGGCTTCCTTCACCTTGTCGGCGACGGAAGGGTTGGAGATGTAGCCGCCGTCCGCCGTATACATGGCGGCGCGGAACACCGAGATCCCCCAGTCGTCCCGCAGCCATTTAATCGCCTCGCGGTTAACGTACTGGCCGTACCATTGCAGGCCGTGAGAACTGATCCCTTTCAGCTGCACCGGTTCGCCGTTTACGTTAACCAACCGCCCGTTCTTGACGGACAACTGGCCGTATTTTTGTACCGGCGTAGTGGCGGCGTTCACGCAGGATGTCCAGAGGAAAAAGCCGAGTATCAGAGTCGCTATCGCGGTCGCCGCTTGCCTGAGCGAACGGCTACGGACCGATATATCCATGTTGGTGCCTCCTTACCATAATAGTTAAATATAACTTTAGTAAAAGATGGCTATTCGACGTCCCGTTCTTTCGGCAGGTGATGGGTTTTATAATAGGTTTTGCCGGAATAGCGCTCTATCTTGTGATAGTTATGGCGCATTCGGGCAGCGGAATGGTCTGAAAGTCGTCGTTGGGGCGTAAAAAAGCCAGTCAGAAAAAACGACTGGCTTCTTAAGAAAAATTAATGGCGTTTATGTGGTGAACCGCGACGCACTAACTAAAGAAGTTAATCAGTGCGGCGCACAGCACGGCGGCGATCGCAGCCTGCGGCGAGTGGCTCGCCGCCGTGCTTATTTCAGCGCCGTGTGTCGCCACGGAAATTAATGAATCCAGCATAGTACTCCTCCCGAATCAGCGACACGATCATACTGCTGACTCGGGGCAAGTAAAGGACAAATTAGCGACAATTTCGTGCGCCAGATTGTATTTTTATCCTCGCCCCGTCCCGTTAAGCGGTCGCTACGCGACATTGGCTATTCCATACCCAGTTCTTTCAGCTTGCGGGTCAGGGTATTGCGTCCCCAGCCCAGCAGACGGGCGGCTTCCTGCTTATGACCCTGAGTATGACGCAATGCCGTGGTGAGCAAGGTTCTTTCCATCTCCGGCTGGGCTTCCGCCAGCAGGTTTTGATGACCGGAACGCAGCGCTCTGTCCGCCCACTGGGCCAATAGTGTCGCCCAACTGTCCGGCAGCATTTGCACCGTGGAGTCGGGGGCGGTGGTTTCAAACAGTTCGGGAGGCAAATCCTGGATCAACAGCTCCTGTCCGGCGGCCATAACGGTCAACCAGCGACAGGTATTCTCTAGCTGACGCACGTTGCCCGCCCAGGGCAGGCGGGTCAGCGCCGCTTCCGTTTCCGGATGCAGGTTTTTAGGCTCGACGCCCAATTCTTTTGCCGTGGCCTGTAAAAAATAGCGCGCCAGGCGGGGAATATCTTCACGGCGTTCACGCAGCGGGGGCAAATGAACGCGAATAACGTTCAGCCGATGGAAGAGATCCTCGCGGAACTTGCCTTCCTGTACCCGCAGCTCAAGATTCTGATGCGTGGCCGCGATAATGCGCACGTCGACTTTAACCGCCGCGTAGCCGCCAACCCGATAAAACTGACCGTCAGCCAGCACGCGCAGTAAACGCGTCTGAACGTCAAGCGGCATATCGCCGATTTCATCAAGAAACAGCGTTCCCCCGTCAGCCTGTTCAAACCGTCCTTGGCGGATTTGATTAGCGCCGGTAAACGCGCCTTTCTCATGGCCAAACAGCTCCGATTCGATTAAATCTTTGGGGATCGCCGCCATGTTCAAGGCGATAAACGGCGCCTTGGCCCGCGGGCTGTGGCGATGCAGCGCATGGGCCACCAGTTCTTTACCGGTGCCGGATTCCCCGTTAATCAGTACGCTAATGGAAGAGCGGGAAAGGCGACCGATAATGCGGAATACATCCTGCATCGCCGGCGCTTCGCCGATGATATCCGTTGTCGGGCCGTTAATCGGCTGGCTGCGAACGGGCTGCTGTTGCTCCTGATAATGGCTGATGGCGCGCTCAACCAACGCCACCGCCTCATCAATATCGAACGGCTTGGGTAAATAATCAAAAGCTCCCTGTTGATAGGCGCTGACCGCCGCATCAAGATCGGAATGCGCGGTCATAATGATGACCGGCAGCATCGGATGCCGCTGTTTTATTTGCTGCAATAACGCCAGTCCATCCATTCCCGGCATGCGGATATCGGATAACAGTACGTCCGGCGTTTGCGTCGTCAGCGCGTGCAGAACCTGGTTTCCGTTATCAAATGTGGCGCAGGTCAGGCCTGCACCAGTGAGCGCGCGTTCGAGCACCCAACGGATGGAGCTATCGTCATCGACAATCCAGACTATCCCTCGTTGCATTGTGAACCTCACTGGCGAATGGGCAGGTAAACCGAGAATTCGGTATGACCCGGCCAACTGTTAAATTCAATTTTACCGGAGTGCTGATCGATAAGGTTGCGGGCAATCGATAATCCCAGACCGGTGCCGCCTTCGCGCCCGCTTACCATCGGGTAAAACAGCGTATCCTGTAGCTGAGCGGGAATGCCGGGGCCGTCGTCTTCAATATCGATACGAGCGGCAAGACGATAACGTACGCCGTGCAGGGTGAGCTGAAAGGCGGTGCGGGTACGCACGGTGATGGTGCCGCCCGCTTCACCCAAAGCCTGCAACGAATTACGGGTGATATTCAGCAACACCTGCTCAATCTGGTCCGGGTCATGCGTCAGCTCCGGCAGGCTGGGATCGTAATCTTTAACCAGCGTCACGTTGTCTGGCTTTTCTAATGAAACGAGTTTACATACCCGCTCCGCGACCTGATGAATGCTTTGCGTGACGTGCAGTCCCGGTTGCTGCGGGCCGAGCAGGCGATCCACCAGATTACGCAGGCGATCCGCCTGTTCGATGATGACTTTGGTGTATTCGGTCAGCGCCGGATCGGGCAGTGCCTTGGAGAGCAGCTGCGCCGCGCCGCGCAACCCGCCAAGCGGATTCTTGATCTCGTGAGCCAACCCCCTGACCAGATCGCGGGCGGCCTGCTGTTGCGCATGCTGGAGCTGTTCCTGACTCAGGCGGCGCTGGTTATCCATCGGCGCCATTTCCAGCAGAATGAAGTTATTTTGTATCCGTTGGGCGGTAAGCGACATGATGTGCGCTTTGCCGTCGACAACAATCGTGACTTCGTTATCCGTAAAACCTTGCCCTGAATCCAGACTTTCACGCATCAAATCTATATTCAGAGAAAAATATCCCAGCAGCTCCGGCAGCGGCGTACCGGACAATTTACGCGAGCTTTGCGCCAGTAGCTGTTGCGCCGCCGGATTGGAATAATGAATAGCCAGATCGTTATCCAATAACAAGATACTGTTTATTAAAGAATTTAGGATCTGCCCAGCATCGGGCAGCGTGCCTGTTGCCATAACGCAGACTCCTGCACCCTATTGGTGCATAGTAGTGTAGATGATGGATATGATGCCGCAACTCCAGAACCGGTGGAGAAAAAAGCCCATCCTAAAGATGGGCTGAAAAGTTTCCACGGCAACAAAAAAATTTTACCAGCCTGACGGTAACCCAAGCGTCAGCACGATTAGGTTACCGTTTTACCGTACGGCTAATCGCTGCGGCGATTAAACGCTGTAGTACAGTTCGAACTCAACCGGATGCGGCGTCATGCGCACGCGGTCGTTTTCCGCTTTACGCAATTCGATATAGGCATCAATGGTATCGTCGGTGAATACGCCGCCACGGGTCAGGAATTCGCGATCGGCATCCAGCGCGTTCAACGCTTCTTCCAGCGAACCGGCTACGGTTGGGATTTCGCTCGCTTCTTCCGGCGGCAGATCGTACAGGTTCTTATCCATGGCGTCGCCAGGATGGATCTTGTTGATGATGCCGTCCAGACCGGCCATCAGCAGCGCGGAGAAGGCCAGGTAGGGGTTGGCGGCCGGATCCGGGAAGCGAACTTCGATGCGGCGCGCTTTCGGGCTGGCCACTACCGGAATACGGATGGAAGCGGAACGGTTACGGGCGGAGTAGGCCAGCATGACCGGCGCTTCGTAGCCAGGAACCAGACGTTTGTAGGAGTTGGTGGCCGGGTTAGTCAGCGCGTTGATGGCTTTCGCGTGTTTGATGATACCGCCGATGTAGAACAGCGCGATTTCAGACAGACCGCCGTATTTGTCGCCGGAGAACAGGTTTGCGCCGTCCTTGGACAGAGACATATGGCAGTGCATACCGGAACCGTTGTCGCCGAACATGGGTTTCGGCATGAACGTTGCGGTTTTGCCGAAGGCGTGCGCGACGTTATGAACGACGTATTTGTAGATCTGGATTTCGTCGGCTTTTTTGGTCATGGAGTTGAAGCGGGTGGCCACTTCGTTCTGACCGGCGGTGGCGACTTCGTGGTGATGCGCTTCAACCACCAGGCCCATTTCTTCCATGGTCAGACACATGGTGGAACGGATGTCCTGCGATGAATCGACCGGAGGTACCGGGAAGTAACCGCCTTTGACCGCCGGACGGTGGCCTTTGTTGCCGCCTTCGTATTCTTTGTTGGAGTTCCAGGCGCCTTCAATGTCATCAATGGTGACATGAGAGCCGGAGATGCTGCTGCCGAAACGAACGTCGTCAAACAGGAAGAATTCAGGTTCCGGCCCAAACAGTACGGTATCGGCGATACCGGAAGAGCGCAGGAAATCTTCAGCGCGTTTGGAGATGGAGCGCGGATCGCGGTCGTAACCCTGCATGGTGCCCGGTTCCAGAATGTCGCAGCGGATGATCAGCGTGCTTTCTTCATAGAAAGGATCAAGGACGGCAGTGCTGACATCCGGCATCAATACCATGTCGGATTCGTTAATGCCTTTCCAGCCGCCAATCGAGGAACCGTCAAACATTTTGCCTTCTTCAAAGAAGTCGGCGTCAACTTGGTGAGCCGGAATGGTGACGTGCTGTTCTTTGCCTTTGGTATCAGTGAAGCGTAAATCAACGAACTTCACATCATGTTCTTTCAGCAGCGTCAAAACGTGTTCTGCGGACATACTTGCTTCTCCCGGTTGTCATTTATCGTCGTGGAACGAATATCGTTGTGGATTGATGTTATTGCTGTGAGTAGACTAAAGCTAAAAGTGTGCCAACTTTTTAAATTAGTGCAATGTGTTGCCCTTTGGGGGTTTCCCGTCAAGACGCGCTGCACCATTATAGCTGATAGCACCAAACCGGTGCTTTATTGGTAATTAACCGCACCAACATGGTGCATTGGTGGGCGCTTGTAGCGTTTTTGCACCGTGAAAGGGATCACAAAGTAAGCAGCATCAGGTTGTTTATCATAGATGCTTGTGATCTTGTTTAGTCCCTCGATTAATACGTGTACAATAGCGCGCTATTTCTAAATGCCTGAGGCAAAGCTGTGATCGAAAATTTGCGTAACATCGCCATTATTGCGCACGTTGACCATGGGAAAACCACCCTGGTCGATAAGTTGTTGCAACAATCCGGAACTTTCGGAGAACGCACTGAAGCAACCGAACGTGTAATGGACTCCAACGATTTGGAGAAAGAGCGTGGAATTACCATCCTCGCCAAAAATACCGCCATTAATTGGAAAGACTACCGCATCAACATCGTGGATACCCCGGGACACGCCGACTTCGGCGGCGAGGTTGAGCGTGTAATGTCGATGGTTGACTCGGTGCTGTTGGTTGTTGATGCGATGGATGGCCCGATGCCGCAGACTCGTTTCGTGACCAAAAAAGCATTCGCTAACGGTCTGAAGCCGATCGTGGTTATCAACAAGGTTGACCGCCCTGGCGCGCGTCCCGACTGGGTGGTCGATCAGGTGTTCGACCTGTTCGTGAACCTGGATGCGACCGATGAGCAGCTCGATTTCCCTATCGTTTATGCCTCCGCGTTAAACGGTATCGCCGGTCTGGATCATAACGACATGGCCGACGACATGACGCCGCTGTTTGAAGCCATCGTCGAACACGTTGAATCACCGAAGGTTGACCGTGACGGTCCGTTGCAGATGCAAATCTCCCAGCTGGACTACAACAACTATGTCGGCGTTATCGGCATCGGCCGCATCAAACGCGGCGTGGTTAAGCCTAACCAGCAGGTTACGGTTATCGACAGCGAAGGGAAAACCCGCAACGGCAAAGTCGGTAAGGTCCTGGGACATATGGGTCTGGAGCGTATCGAAGCCACCCTGGCGGAAGCGGGCGATATCATTGCCATCACCGGCCTGGGCGAACTGAATATTTCCGACACCATCTGCGATCCCGCCGCGGTTGAAGCGCTGCCGGCGCTGAGCGTGGACGAACCGACGGTAACCATGTTCTTCTGCGTCAATACCTCGCCGTTCTGCGGTAAAGAAGGGAAGTATGTGACCTCGCGCCAGATCCTTGAGCGTCTGAATAAAGAGCTGGTTCACAACGTGGCGCTGCGCGTGGAAGAGACCGAAGATGCGGATGCGTTCCGCGTGTCCGGCCGCGGCGAGCTGCACCTGTCGGTGCTGATTGAAAACATGCGCCGTGAAGGGTTTGAACTCGCGGTATCGCGTCCGAAGGTTATCAACCGCGTTATCGACGGCCGCAATCAGGAACCGTTTGAAAACGTGACGCTGGATATCGAAGAGCAGCATCAGGGCGCCGTTATGCAAGCCATGGGCGAGCGCAAAGGCGATGTGAAAGACATGATCCCGGACGGCAAAGGCCGTATCCGTCTGGATTATCTGATCCCTGCCCGTGGTCTGATCGGCTTCCGTACCGAGTTTATGACCATGACCTCCGGCACCGGTCTGCTGTATTCCACCTTCAGCCACTACGATGACGTGCGTCCGGGCGATATCGGCCAGCGTCAGAACGGCGTGCTGATCTCCAACGGTCAGGGCAAAGCGGTGGCGTTTGCGCTTTATAGCCTGCAGGATCGCGGCAAACTGTTCCTGGGTCACGGCGCGGAAGTGTATGAAGGCCAGATCATCGGCATTCACTCCCGTTCCAACGACCTGACGGTGAACTGTCTGACCGGTAAGAAACTGACCAACATGCGTGCGTCCGGTACGGATGAGGCAACCACGCTGGTGCCGGCGATTAAAATGTCGCTGGAACAGGCGCTGGAGTTTATCGATGATGACGAACTGGTCGAAGTTACGCCGCAGTCCGTCCGTTTGCGTAAGCGTCACCTGACCGAGAACGATCGTCGCCGCGCGAACCGCGGTGGTAAAGAGAGCTGATTTTTCAGTGCGTTTTACCCTATAACAGGGCGCCTTCGGGCGCCCTGTGCTTTTTCTGATATTCCACGCTTTGATCTTCCCCGCTGTTCAGTTTTACCATTTCCCGCTACAGTGAAAACCCTGCGGTTACATCAGAAGGAAGGTGCCATGCTTTATATCTTCGATTTGGGTAATGTCGTTATTGATATCGATTTCAACCGGGTGCTGGGCGTCTGGAGCAAGCTGAGCAGCGCGCCGCTGGCAACGCTGAAAGAGCGTTTTGTGATGGGCGAAACCTTTGAGCAGCATGAGCGTGGCGAAATCACCGATGAAGCCTTTGCCGAACGGTTATGTCATGAAATGGGCATCTCTCTGAGTTTTGAACAGTTTTCCGCGGGATGGCAGGCCATTTTCGTCGCCTTGCGTCCTGAAGTCATCGATATCATGCGGCGGCTGCGTCAGGAAGGGCATCGGGTGGTGATCCTTTCCAACACCAACCGCCTGCATTGCGCGCATTGGCCGGCGCTGTTTCCTGAAGTGGAGCAGGCCGCCGATCGTCTTTATCTCTCTCAGGATATCGGTTTGCGTAAGCCTGAAGCGGCCATCTACCGCCATGTCCTGACGCAGGAAGGCGTGACGGCCGATCAAGCCGTCTTCTTTGATGATAATCCCGCGAATATCGCCGCGGCGCAGGCATTGGGCATCCACAGCATTCTGGTGACCGATCGTCAGGCGGTGCCGGATTATTTTGCCTCGCTGGCGGTGACCAGCGAGTAACCTGGGTTTATGGCGCGCTGTTGCGGTAAATCTTTCCAGAATAGTGAAAACGGGAGCGGTAAGGTTCAATGATCGCGTTAATTCAGCGAGTTTCCAGCGCCAGCGTGACGGTGGAAGATAGCGTCGTCGGGAAGATCGGCAGCGGATTGCTGGTGCTGCTGGGGGTTGAGCACGGGGATGATGAACAAAAAGCGGCGCGGCTTTGCCAGCGGGTGCTGGGTTATCGAATATTCAGCGATGATAATGGCAAAATGAATCTCAATGTGCGCCAGGCGGGCGGCAGCGTACTGGTGGTATCGCAATTTACGCTGGCGGCGGATACGCAGAAAGGCATGCGGCCCGGTTTTTCCCGCGGCGCGCCCCCCGCAGAGGCCGAGCGCCTGTATCACTATTTCGTCGGGCAGTGCCGCGAACGGGATATGCACACGGAAACCGGGCGTTTTGCGGCGGATATGCAGGTTGCATTGGTTAATGACGGGCCGGTGACGTTCTGGCTGCAAGCGTAAAGGCGGCAACGGCCGGCCACTCTTTTTTTATGAGGCATGTTTATGTATCACCTGAGAGTACCTGAAAGCGCAGAAGAACTTGATGCGTACTATCAATTCCGATGGGAGATGCTGCGTAAACCGCTGCACCAGCCGCTGGGCTCGGAGCGTGACGCCTACGACGCGCTGGCGCATCATCAGACGGTGGTGGACGAACAGGGGCGGCTGGTGGCGATCGGCCGGCTGTCCATCAATGCCGACAACGAAGCGGCCATCCGGTTTCTGGCCGTTCATCCCGACGTGCGGGGAAAAGGGCTGGGAACGCTGCTGGCGATGACGCTGGAGTCGGTGGCGCGTCAGGAAGGGGTAAAGCGCGTCGTCTGTAGCGCCCGCGAGGATACGGTGGGCTTTTTCTCCAAGCTCGGTTTTATGAATCAGGGGGAAATCACCGCGCCGCAAACCACGCCGATACGCCATTTTTTGATGATCAAGCCGGTGGAGACGCTGGATGATATTCTGCACCGCCCCGACTGGTGCGGGCAGTTGCAGCAGGCCTGGTATAATCGCATTCCGCTCAGTGAAAAAATGGGCGTGCGCATAAGCCAGTATACCGGCCAGAAATTTATCACCACCATGCCGGAAACCGGCAATCAAAACCCCCATCACACGTTATTCGCCGGCAGTATGTTTTCTCTCGCCACCCTGACCGGCTGGGGATTGATCTGGCTGCTGCTGCGTGAAAGGCATTTGGGCGGAACCATTATTCTGGCCGACGCGCATATTCGCTACAGTACGCCGGTAAGGGGCAGGCCGAGCGCCATTGCCGATCTCGGCTCGTTAAGCGGGGATTTGGATCGCCTGGCGCGGGGACGTAAAGCCAGGGTGCAGTTAAATGTGGAGCTGTACGGCGACGATAAAAAAGGCGCGCTGTTCGAGGGCGTCTATATGGTATTGCCCCCCACGCCGAAAGAGCCGCTGGAGCAGGGCGGCTCCGAAATCAGATGACGGCGGCCCGTCACCTGATACGGTCGGTTTACTGCGGCGTTTCCGTTACGGCGCCCTGATGCATCTGCTGCCTGATTGGCTGCCCGTCGCCGCCAACGCCCTGCAACGAGCCGTTTAACGTCGGTTTCAGCGGCGTACCGGCGGCGAGCCGCCCGTTCAGCTGTAGCTGTAGATTGGCGTTGTCAGCCGAAGCCGCTTCCTGAGCGGGCCACCCCCAGCGGGTTAAAATATCCGCCGGGACGGAGCGCCCGCTCAGCGTAAGCGAAAATGCCCGGTCAGGGCGTTGATCGATCGTCGTTTTGGCCTCCAGCAGGCCGTTTTGCGTAAAGGCGCTAAGGTCGGTAAGCGAGATCTGGCGGTCGTCGGCCGTTAACGCCAGCGACGGCCGGCGGACATCGACCTTATTGAAGGTCGCATCGCTGGCGTTCAGGTTCAGCGAACCGGCCCACACGCCCCACTGATGATGGCGGGCCAGCAGCAGGTCGCTGCCGTATCCGTCCAGCGCGGTAAGCTGAAAAGGGAAATCCGGATTGATATCAATCAGCAAATTACGGTTGGCGGTGAATTTTTTCACCGCCACTTCCGCCAGCCAGTCCGGCAGCGCGGTTTGCCAGCGCTGACGCCAGTCGCCGGGTAAGGTGTATTCCATGCCCGCGACGACAAACTCGTCCAGCTGCAAACGGCGACCGCTGCGCTGCCAGTTACCGTCGGTGCGCAGCAAACCGCCTTCCCAGCGGGTGGTGAACTGTTTGATTTCAACCCCGTCGGGAGAGAGTGCCAGATTAACGATAGGGTCGATGAGATGCATATTGCCGTTAACGATGTCGGTGGCGTTGAACGACAGTTCGCCGTCGTCGCTTTGCCAGTCGTCCTGTTTGAAGGTGACGTTGCGCAGCGTAACGTCGAGATCGATAAACGCCCATCCCGGCCCTTCGATACGGGCATCAATCAAATCAAAGCGGGAAACGGCGACGGCGGGCAAAGCGGTGATCGGTTGCCAGAACTCCCGGATGGTTCTTGGCGTTTGCAAACGCACCTTGCTGAGACGCAGGTTGTCGATTTGCCAGCTCCCGTCTTCCGCCCGGCTGGCGCTGCCGGTTAACTGGCCTTGCGCCACGTCCGCGCCGAAGTTGCCCAGGGTGAGCTGATTCTGATTGATTTTGCCCTGTACCAGCACCTGGCTGGCGGGGATGTCATTAAGCCGCAACGAACGGGCGCTGAGTTGGAAATTCCCCTGCCTGCCTAACAGGCGACCCGCTTCAGGCCGCCAGGGCATAATGCCGCCGTTGACCTGTTGACCGTTTAAATGCCAGTCGTCGTCCTGCGCCTGAATCGCCATGGTGCGCAGCTGTAATACGTCCGCTTCGATTGGCAGGGATGCCGCGGTCGGCGACAGGTTCAGCGTGCCGCCTTCCAGCTCCAGACTGGCGAAATGACGCGGCTCGGTTATCTGACGCGCGCTCAGCCCGGCGGAAACCTGTTTGGCGGTGAGCGTCGGCGGCTGATTTTTACGACCAAAGATGACGTCTTGCAGCACAATGCGAGCGGGCTTGGACCAGCTATGGTCGATTTTCCCCAGGGAGACCTGATAGTCCGTGTTTTGATTTACCCAATTGCCGATGCGCGCTGAAGCCCAGCCGGTTTGCAGTAATACGTATAATATTACCAGCGCCAGCAATGCCAGCAGCAGTAGGGTCAGCAATAATTTCCCGATAAATCTCATCGTGTCAGTCCATGTCAATCGTCAGGGATAACTGTTTTTATGCCGCAATTACCTTAAAGGCTCAACAGATAATGCAGTTACAGACAGTAAAAAGCGACCGGTGTTGCATCGGCGGTCGCTTTTATCCCGATACCCGTCATACTTCAAGCTGCAGGTGCGTTGGCTTTCCTCACTCACCCCGGTCACTTACTGGTGTAAGCTCCCGGGGATTCGTTGCGTCGCCGCCTTCCTGCAACTCGAATTATTTAGGGTATACATAACAGAAATTATTGACGCGGATACAAATTATTTTTCGTCGTGGGGGAAAACCAGATTCAGCACAATCGCCGTAATACCGCCGGCGGCGATGCCGGAAGAGAGCAGGGTTTTCATCCAGTCCGGCGCAAATTGCAGAATCAGCGGTTGCTGCGAAACGCCCAGCCCCACGGCCAGCGAGAGCGCGATAATCATGATGGCGCGCCGGTTCAGCGGTTCGCGCGACACGATGCGCACCCCGGAGGCGGCGATGGTGCCGAACATAACGATGGTGGCGCCGCCCAGCACCGGCTCCGGAATATGCTGCACAAAGCCGCTGACCGCCGGGAACAGCCCCAGAACAATCAGCATCAGCGCCACCACAAAGCCGACGTAGCGGCTGGCGACGCCGGTAAGCTGGATAACGCCGTTATTCTGCCCGAAACAGGAGTTGGGAAAGGTATTGAATACGGCGGACAGGCAGGAGTTCAGGCCGTTGGCCAGCACGCCGCCTTTCAGCCGTTTCATATACAGCGGCCCGCTGACCGGCTGTTCCGACACGTCGGACGTCGCGGTGATATCGCCGATGGTTTCCAGCGACGTCACCATAAACACCAGCATCAGCGGGATCAGCAGATTCCAGTCAAAGCCCAGGCCGTAATAGAGCGGCGTCGGCACCATGATGAAAGTGTTCTGTTCGGCCGGGGCGCCGCCCGGCAGCATATCCATCAGCCAGGCGCCGAGATAGCCGACCGCCATGGCGATCACCAGGGAAGCCACGCGCAGGTATGGGTTGCGCTGGCGGTTAAGCAGGATAATAACCAGCAGCACGATGCCGGCCAGCAACAGATTTTTCGGCGCGCCGAAGGTGTTGTTGTTCATCGCCGCATAGCCGCCGCCGATGGAGGTCAGGCCGACCTGAATCAGCGACAGGCCGATAATCATCACCACAATCCCCGATACCAGCGGCGTGATAATGCGGCGGGCCAGATGCAGAAAGCGCGACAGGATGATTTCGGTAAAGGAGGCGACCATCAAGGTGCCGAATAGCGCCGCCATCATGGTGGGAACGTCCGCGCCGCCGTTTTTCAGCGCCAGGCCGCCCATGATCAACGGCGTGACGAAGTTAAAGCTGGTGCCCTGAATCGACAGCAGCCCCGACCCCACCGGTCCCCAGGTTTTGATTTGCAGAATAGAGGCCAGGCCGGAGGCGAACAGCGACATGCTGATGATATGTTGCGTATCTTGCGCCGGCAGCCCCAGCGCCTGGCAGATCAATAGCGCGGGGGTGATCACCGCGACGAACATCGCCAGCAGATGCTGGCTGGCGGCAAACAGGGTTTGCGCCAGCGGCGGCCTGTCTTCCAGACGATAGATTAATTCACTGCGCTTGGGCGCTGCGGGTATCTCTGTTTGCGGGGTTTCCGTGGTGGCGTCGGTCATAATATGGCGTTCCTGAAACGACAAAGAGGGCATTTTAATCATCTCTTTGGCAAAAGCAAACGTTTGCTAAACGCGCCGCCGATATGAAATTTATCTGGTTGGCGGCAACTGGTTATTTAACGGCGCAACGGGTTGGATTTGGCGCGCAATACCCCATTGTCAGGCGTTGGTATAACGGGTGCGCTCCGGCAGCCAGCGCTCAATCAACGCCTTGGCATGGTCGGGATAACGCTGGTGGAGATGGCGGGCCACGCGCTGTACCTGGGGGATCAGCGCCTGATCGCGCAGTAGATCGGCGACTTTGAATTCCGCATTGCCCGTCTGGCGCGTTCCCAGTAGCTCGCCCGGTCCGCGGATTTCCAAGTCGCGCTGGGCGATAACAAAACCGTCATTGCTGTCGCGCAGTACCTGAAGCCGTTTTTGCGCCGTTTTGCTGAGCGGCGTTTTATAAAGCAGTACGCAGTGAGAGGCCACCGCGCCGCGTCCGACGCGTCCGCGCAACTGGTGAAGCTGCGCCAGCCCCAGCCGTTCGGGGTTTTCGATAATCATCAGGCTGGCGTTCGGCACGTCGACCCCGACTTCAATCACCGTCGTCGCCACCAGCAGTTGCAGATCGCCCTGTTTAAACGCCTGCATGACGGCTTGTTTTTCCTGCGCTTTCATCCGCCCGTGGACTAATCCGACGCTGATGTCGGGCAGCGCCGCCTGCAGCTCCTGACAGGTCGCTTCGGCGGCCTGCGCTTCCAGCAGATCGGACTCTTCAATCAGCGTACACACCCAATAGGCCTGCCGACCTTCCCGCCGGCAGGCGTTGTCGACCCGTTGGATGACGTCGTTGCGGCGCGAGTCCGGGATGGCGACGGTGGTGACCGGCGTTCTGCCCGGCGGCAGTTCGTCGATCACCGAGGTATCCAGATCGGCGTAGGCGGTCATCGCCAGCGTGCGCGGGATGGGGGTGGCGGTCATAATCAGCTGGTGCGGGTGAAATCCCTGCTCTTCGCCTTTTTCCCACAGCGCCAGACGCTGATGCACGCCGAAGCGGTGCTGTTCGTCAATAATCACCAGCGCCAGCCCGTTGAACTTTACCTGCTGCTGGAAGATGGCGTGGGTGCCGACCACCATCGCCACCCGGCCGCCGGCGATGGCGTCCTGCTGCGCCTCCCGCGCTTTTCCCTTCTGCTTGCCGGCCAGCCAGCCGACTTCAATACCCAGCGGCTCGAACCACTGGCGAAAATTATGCGCATGCTGTTCAGCCAGCAGCTCCGTCGGCGCCATCAGCGCCACCTGTTTGCCGTTGGCGATCGCCCGCAGCGCCGCCAGCGCGGCGACCAGCGTTTTTCCCGAGCCGACATCCCCCTGCACCAGGCGCATCATGGGGAAATTTTTGGCCATATCGGCTTCAATTTCACCCACAACCCGCTGCTGCGCCCGGGTAGGCGCGAAAGGCAGCGCCGACAGTAAACGCCGTTTCAGGGCGTCATTGGCCGCCAACGGCAGGGCGCGGTAGCTTTGCGCGCCGGCGCGCACCGCCAGCATGCTTAAATTATGCGCCAGCAGCTCTTCCATAATCAGCCGCTGCTGCGCCGGGTGCTTGCCCTGCTCCAGCTCGCCGAGCTGAACGTCGGGCGGCGGCCGGTGCAGGATATGCAGGGCGTCGGGCAGGCTGATAAGCGAACGTCCCAGCTCTTCCGGCAGCAGTTCATCGATAGGATTGGCGTCCAGCAGCGCCAGCGCCTGGTCGGTGAGCTTGCGCAGGGTCGCCTGGCGCACGCCTTCGGTGGCGGGATAAACCGGCGTCAGGGTTTCCTGCGGTTCTATTTGCGGGGTATCGCCCTGGATGCGGTATTCCGGATGGATGATTTCCGCGCCGATTTTACCGCGTTTAATTTCGCCATAGGCGGTGACCCGCTGGCCCGGCGCCAGACTGTTCTTCATCGCGGCGTTGAAATTGAAAAAGCGCATGGTCAGCAGGCCGCTGCCGTCGCTGATCTGGCAGGTCAGCATGCGGCGCCGGCCGAAGGTGACGTCATGGCGCAAAACTTCGCCTTCCACCGTGGCGTACATGCCGGGAAGAAGATCGCCGATGGCGTACAGCCGCGTGCGATCTTCGTAGCGCAACGGCAGGTGCAGCAATAAATCCTGCACGGTTTCCAGCCCGAGGCGGGCAAGTTTGGCCGCCTGACTGGCACCCACGCCGGCAAGCGTGCTCAGCGGTTGGGTATTCAGCAGGCGGCCTTTCATCAGCACTCCGAGGATTGCATTGACGCCCACCAGGCGCTATCGGCGACGAGCTGACCGCTGCCGTCGATATAAGGGCGGGGCAAACCTTTACGTTTGGCGACGCGCGCCAGTACCGGGTAGCCGCCTTCAAACAGCAGCCGCTGCTGCTCCGCTTCGTCCAGCGGGCTGTCTTGGCGCTGATACATGCCCGCCATCTGCCGTTGGCGCTGCGCTTCATACAGAATCAGGGCGCAGGCGACGGAGACATTCAGCGACTGCACCATGCCGGTCATCGGAATGATGATATCCCGATCGGCCAGCCTTAAGGCCTCTTTGCTGATGCCGGTTTTTTCCTGCCCCAGCAAAATGCAGGTCGGGCGGGTGTAATCAATTTCGCGGAAATCGACGGACTGCGGGGAAAGGTGGGTGGCCAGGATCTGCATGCCCTGCGTTTTCAGGTGGCCGATCGCGTCATGGATGCTGCGGTGCGTTTTAACCTGAACCCAGCTATTGCTGCCGGCCGCGGAAGACGCCAGCGTTTTCATTCTGCTGCCGGGCCAGACGGCGTGGATCCGATGGACGCCTACCGCATCGGCGGTGCGAATAACGGCGGACACGTTGTGCGGCTTATGCACCTGCTCCATGCAGACGGTCAGATCGGGCTGGCGGCAGCTGAGCATCTCTCTGATACGCGCGTAGCGTTGCGGTGTCATAACGGTCAGTTTCGGTTACGGTTAACTTTTATTACATCCGGCATTACGCGGATTTTGCGCATAACGTTCGCCAGATGAACGCGGTCGAGCGTGGTGAGACGGATAAAGGCGCTGTATACGCGGCCGTCCCTTTCTTCCGTATTGATACTCTGGATATTTGAATTGGCGGTATTGATGGCGGCCGCCAGATTGGCCAGCGCGCCCTGGTGATTGAACATATCCACCTTGATTTCGGCGATAAACTCCTGCTCGGTCACCTTATCCCATTCCACCGCCATAAACTTCTCCGGCTCTTTCTGGTAACCGCGAATATTGCGGCAGGATTCGTGGTGGATAACCAGACCCTTGCCGGGACTGACGTGAGCGATAATCGGATCGCCCGGAATGGGGCGGCAGCATTTGGCGAACGAGACCATCACGCCATCGGCGCCTTTAATCGGCAATTTGCGCAGCCCGGTGTTATCCAGCTGGGATTGTTCATTGAGCAGGTTTTTCGCCACCACCACGCTCATGGCGTTGCCCAGTCCGATTTCCGCCATCAGATCGTCCAGCGTGGCGAGCTTCATTCTGTCCAGCTCAAGCTGAATATTCTTGGGCGGGATATCCGACAGTTTGCGGCCGCTGCCCAGCGCATGATTCAGCAACCGCCGGCCCAGGCTGACGGAGTCGTCGCGCTTGAGGTTCTTCAGCATCTGGCGGATTTTGGCGCGCGCTCGGGAACTGACCACAAAGTTCAGCCAGGCGGCGTTCGGTCTGGCGCCCGGCGCGGTAATGATCTCCACGGTCTGTCCGCTGGTCAGCGACTGCGAAAGCGGATAGGGCTGGCGATCGACTCTGGCGCCGACGCAGGCGTGGCCGATATCGGTATGCACGGCGTAGGCGAAGTCCACCGGCGTGGCGCCGGCCGGCAATTCCACAATGCGCCCTTCCGGCGTGAAGACGTACATTTCGTCCGGAAACAGGTCGGACTTAACGCTTTCGATAAATTCGAACGAGCTGCCGGCGCTCTGCTGCAATTCCAGCAGGCTTTGCATCCAGCGCTGGGCGCGAACCTGAGCGGTGGTGCTGCTTTCGCCTTCTTTATAGGCCCAGTGCGCGGCCACGCCCATTTCCGCCATCTGGTCCATATCATCGGTGCGGATCTGCACTTCCACCGGCACGCCATGCGGACCAATCAGCGACGTATGCAGCGACTGATAGCCGTTGGCCTTGGGAATGGCGATATAGTCTTTTACCCGGCCCGGACGCGGCTTGTACAGGCTGTGCACCTGGCCCAACACGCGATAGCAGGTATCCAGCTCCTTGACGATCACCCGAAAGGCGTAAATATCCATAATGGAATGGAAACGCTGCTCTTTGAGGTGCATTTTGCAGTAGATGGAATAGAGATGCTTTTCGCGGCCGCTTACCCGGCAGGCGATCCCCGCTTCGGTCAGACGTCCTTCAATCTCGGCGAGGATTTTCTGGATCATCTCTTTGCGATTACCGCGGGCGGCCTTGACCACCTCTTTGATGACGCGGTAGCGGTTGGGATAGAGCGCTTCAAACCCCAGCTCTTCCAGCTCGGTCTTGAGGTGGTGAATACCCAGCCGATGCGCCAGCGGACTGTATATTTCCAGCGTTTCGCGGGCGATGCGGCGGCGCTTGTCCGGGCGCAGCGCGCCCAGCGTGCGCATATTGTGGGTGCGGTCGGCCAGTTTGATCAGAATGACGCGGATATCCTGCACCATCGCCATGATCATTTTGCGGAAGTTTTCCGCCTGCGCCTCTTTCTTGTCGCGGAATTTCAACTTGTCCAGCTTGGAAACGCCTTCCACCAGTTCGGCGACGCTCTTGCCGAACAGCTGCTCCATATCCTGATAGGTGGCGGGCGTATCCTCTATCACGTCGTGCAGCAGCGCGGCCATCAGCGTTTCATAGTCGAGACGCATCTCGGCCAGAATACAGGCGACGGCGACCGGATGAGTGATATAGGGTTCGCCGCTGGAGCGAGTCTGCCCCTCGTGGGCATCACGCGCGACAAGATAAGCCTGCCGTAAACGTTTAATCTGCTCTTCCGGCAGATAACGTTGAATCAGCAGATTAAGGCTTTCAAAAAGATACAAGGGCGACTCGTGGTCTGATTAACGGCGGCCTTCAGCAATCGCGGTAACCGCCTGAATTTCCGCGGCTTCCTGCTCTTGCTGCTCCTGGCGGTCACGAACGTCCAGGATCTGGGCGTTGATCAGGCCTTCTTCGATTTCGCGCAGGGCGATCACCGTGTATTTGTCGTTCTCTTCCGGAACCAGCGGATCTTTACCGCCGGTCTGGATCTGGCGGGCGCGACGAGCAGCGACCAACACCAGGTCAAAACGATTACCAATTTTCTCTACAGCGTCTTGAACAGTTACGCGTGCCATAATGTGCTACTCCACAGGGAAATAAAATGACTGGGCATCATACTGAAAGAGCCGTCAGTCTGCCAATAGTTTGGTGATTAATGCGTCATGCCGTACTTTTTGCCTGCTTAAATGCAGACGTTCAGCGCGAATAATGGTTTTCAGATCGAGCAATGCCAAATCGAAATCGTCATTAACTATCAAATAATCATATTCTGCGTAGTGTGTCATCTCGGCCACGGCCTGCGCCATACGGCGGGCAATGACTTCCTCGCTGTCCTGACCGCGGCCGCGCAGGCGGCGCGCCAGCTCTTCTTTTGACGGCGGCAAAATGAAAATGCTGCGCGCCTGCGGCATCTGGCTGCGGATTTGCTGGGCGCCCTGCCAGTCAATATCCAGAAAAACGTCCACGCCGGACGCCAGAGTCTGCTCGATGGCCAGCCGCGACGTACCGTAGTAATTGCCGAAAACTTCCGCGTATTCCAGAAATTCATTTTCCCGGATCATCCGCTTGAATTCATCAACCGGGACGAAGAAGTAGTGTTCGCCGTGGCTTTCTCCCGGTCGTTTGGCCCGTGTGGTATGGGAAATCGATACCTGGGTGTCGTAAAGCGGCTGCGTTTTAAATAACGCCTGAATCAAACTGGATTTCCCCGCCCCACTGGGAGCGGAAACGATATATAACGTGCCTTGGGCCATAATTGGAGTTTTATTAATTGCAATTAATTATTGATATGGATGCAGCAGAACGTGCATTTCCTCACATTATACACGGCAATATGCCATCAGTCGCGCGGTGATAAGCGGCATCGCAGAATGTTCTACCCTTATGCCACCAGAAACGCCCGCTGCCAACCTTTTCCTGACGCTTTGCGCAACCGATTCCGGTGGTTTTTGATACCGATGATAAACGACCAAAAACTTTGCGGGGCGTTTTGCATTGTTGGTTTTTCTCCCTCGTGTTACGTCGGCGACCGCGCTGTACTTGCCGTGCGCGGTCCGCACTCAGGGGGGAGGTTATATGAATTGCCGGTTCACAGGGTTTGTCAGCGTAATATTGGCGGGATTGGCCGGCGGGCCGTTAAGCGCCGCCCCCGCTTGCCCTGACTGGTCGGCCGGCCGAGCCGAAAGAGAGATGCTGATGCTGCGTCAGCAGTTGGAGCAATGGGATGACGCTTATTATCAGGCGGGAACCAGTCCGGTGGAGGATGAGGTTTACGACCAGCTGCGCGATCGTCTGGAGCACTGGCGGCGCTGTTTTCACCCCGCTGGGCCGGGTTTTGCCGTTCGCCTGCCGGACAGCGGCAAACTGGCGCATCCGGTGGCGCATACCGGCCTGAAAAAGCTCTCCGACCGCGGGCAACTGTCACGATGGCTAAAACAGCATCAGGATGTCTGGATCCAGCCCAAAATCGACGGCGTGGCGGTCACGCTGGTGTATCAGCAGGGAAAACTGGCGTCGGCAATCAGCCGGGGTAACGGTTGGCGAGGGGAGGACTGGACGCAAAAAGTCCTGAATATCGCGGATATCCCCAACGAACTGAGCGGAGCGCCCGCCACGCTGGTGCTACAGGGGGAGCTGTTCCTTAAGGTGGCCGGCCATCGGCAGGATCGGCAAGGCGGAATCAACGCCCGGGCGGCGGTTGCCGGGGAGATGCGCCGCCATCAGCCATCGTCCGTTTTGCCGCGCATCGGCGTTTTTATCTGGGAGTGGCCCGACGGCCCGGCCGCGCTGTCCGAGCGCCTTGAGGGATTACGGACGATGGGGTTCGCCATGGCGGCCGATTATACGCATCGCATCTCCTCGCTGGCGGAGGCCGAACGCTGGCGGGAGCGCTGGTTTCGCCATCCCTTGCCCTTCGTCACCGACGGCGTGGTGATCCGTCGGGATACAGAACCGCCGGGGCGCTATTGGCGCAATACCCCGGCCGACTGGGCTATTGCCTGGAAATACCCGCCGGTGCGGCAGGTGGCGGAGGTTAACGGCGTTGATTTTACCATCGGCCGTACCGGCAGGATTAGCGTGGTACTGAGGCTCAATCCGCTGCGGCTGGATGACAAAACGGTGCGCCGGGTCAACGTGGGGCCGCTGTCGCGCTGGCGGCAATGGGATGTCCTGCCCGGCGATCAGATCGCCATCAGTCTGGCGGGGCAGGGCATTCCCCGGCTGGACAAGGTGGTGTGGCGGGTTGCCGAACGCGCCGCGGTAACTCCGCCGCCGGAGGGGGAGTTCCATCCGCTCAGCTGCTTTCAATACAGCATTGCCTGTCGGCAACAGATGGTTGCACGGCTGACCTGGCTCAGCGGGGAGCACGGGCTGAATCTTACAGGCGTCGGCGAGGGGATATGGCGCCGCTTGACGCAACAGGGCGTATTGCGTGACGTGGCGTCATGGCTGGCGCTGAGCAGGGAGCAGATAAAGGACGTAAAGGGGATTGGCATCAGGCAGGCCGATAACCTTTATGACAATTTACAGCAGGCTCGTCAGCAGCCCCTGGCGCGTTGGCTGGTGGCGTTGGGTCTTCCCTTGCCGCGTTCGGCCGGGAATGTGCTGGAGAATATCAGCTGGCCGCAGTTGCAGCAGCGCACCGCGTTGCAGTGGCGGCAGTTTCCGGGGGTAGGCGCCAGGCGGGCTGAAGAGATCATGGCGTTTTTGCATCATCCGGCGGTGGTTGAGCTTATTGCCTGGCTGGGTAACGAGGGGATAAAAAATATTGAGCGGTAGTATGACGGGTATATACCGGCATAGATAAAACGCACGCTGCGGTAATGAACTCCCCCATTATGCCGTTGTCCTACAGCTTCAGATAATAAATAAGTTTTGTCGGAGCATTTGACGCGATGAAGTTTGGTCCCACGTTTTCACAGCCTAAGTTATCGTTAGTCCTTGCAATATATATCGGTTTTTTCCTTAATCTTTCGGTCTTTTATCGGCGGTTTGATTCTTTTTCCATCGTCACCGGCACGCAAATATCCAAATTTCTCCCGGCGATGATTGAACTGGCGGCCTGTATATTGTTCACCTTTTTTCTTATGCGCATTATTTCGCTGGGCGGGCGCCATTTTTATCGCATCGTCGCCTCGCTGCTGGTCCTTATTTCGGTCGCCGCCAGTTATTACATGAGCTTTTACAATGTGGTTATCGGCTACGGTATTATTGCCGCCGTTATGACCACAGATATTGATCTTTCCAAAGAGGTTATCGGTCTGCATTTTATTCTGTGGATGCTGGCGGTCAGCGCATTGCCCCTGTTGCTGATTTGGAAAAACGAATTACGCCATACCTTGATTGAACAGCTGAAATCGCCGGGAAAACGCCTGGCGCCGGTGCTGATTTTACTGGCCGTCGTCGCGCTGGTGTGGTTGCCGATCCGCTATATGGACCGGGCCCAGTCGGTCTCTGAAAAATTTTCCAACGTTGACTTACCCAGCTATGGCGGCGTGGTGGCGCACTCCTACCTGCCGTCAAACTGGCTTTCCGCGCTGGGGCTGTTCGCCTACACCAAATATGACGAAAGCCTGGACTCGACGAATCTGTTCGATCCCGGCAAGCACTTTACCTATATCCCGCCCAAAGGGATTGATGACACCTACGTGGTCTTTATCATCGGTGAAACCACCCGTTGGGATCATATGGGGCTGTTGGGGTATGAGCGCGATACCACGCCCAGACTGTCGAAAGAAAAAAATCTGGTCGCTTTCCGCGGTCACTCCTGCGACACCTCGACCAAGCTTTCCATGCGCTGCATGTTTGTGCGCGAAGGCGGTACGGAGGATAACCCTCAGCGTACGCTGAAAGAGCAAAATATCTTTGCGGTACTCAAGGAGCTGGGGTTTACGTCCGAGCTGTTCGCGATGCAGAGCGAGGTTTGGTTCTATAACAGTATTGAAGCTGATAACTACTCTTTCCGCGAAATGATTGCGTCGGAAAAAAGCAACGACGGCAAGTCGGTGGACGATATGCTGCTGGTGGATGAGGTTAAGGAATCGCTGGAGCGTTACCCGCGCGGCAAGCATCTGATTGTGCTGCATACCAAAGGGTCCCATTATCTCTATTCGATGCGTTATCCCCGCAGCTATGCCCGCTATCAGCCGGAATGCATGGGGGTGGACGCCTCCTGTTCCCGCGAGCAGCTGATTAATGCGTTTGATAACAGCGTGCTGTATACCGACAGCTTTATCGATAACGTGATTAATCAGGTGCGGGATAAAAAAGCGCTGGTCTTTTATGCCTCCGACCATGGCGAATCCATCGATGATAATCATCACCTGCACGGTACGCCGCGCCATATGGCGCCGCCGGAGCAGTTCCGATCGCCGATGATAGTCTGGGCGTCGGATAAGTTCCTGGCCGACTCCGATAACCTTAACGCCTTCGATCGGCTCAAGGCCCAACAGCGGATAGGTAAAACGCACCGACACGAAGAGCTGTTCGACACCATTCTGGGATGTATTGGCTATACCTCGCCGGACGGCGGCATCAATCCGAAAAATAACTGGTGCCACAAAGCGGGAAGTTAACCAGAATCACGCACAGAGAGGCCGTCGTTCCTGCGAATACCACCAGCGGTCATCCCCTGCGGCAGTCACCGCCGTCATCCCCGCGGAACCAGGCGGGGATCTGCTTGCGCTGGCGGTTCGGCGTTGCTGAGATGCCTCCTCGCGAAGGCGGGGACCTGCGGGCACGGGTTAGGCTGTTTTTTGGCGACGAGCCTGTTTTTCGCGGCGGATTTTACGCTCTTCCAGCACCGCAACGACGGCCATCAGGCAGATACAGCAGATGGCGGCGGTATCCAGCGCGGCGAAGGTGCCGGCCCAGCCGGTCAGGCCGAAGATCGGCGTACCGTCGGCAATCATCCCCAGGCCCAGTTTGGCGAAGCTATCGCCAATCAGGTAGGCAAAGGTGCCTTTAATGCCGTCGGCGGCGCCGATGGCTTTTTTCGGCACGAAGCCCACGGCGGCCACGCCAATCAGCAGCTGCGGACCAAACACCAGGAAACCCAGCGCAAACAGCGAAGCGAGGTAAACGAACGAACTGCCGGCATGCTGGTAGACGCCGAGGGTGACGATAATCAGCGCCAGCGCGATACAGGCCACCAGGGCGCGGCGGCCGTTGGCCAGGTCGGAGAGGTAGCCCCACAGCAGCGTACCGACCAACGCGCCGGCCTCAAACAGGGTAAAGCCCTGAATCGCGACTTCTTTTGACAGCTTCAGCTCCTGGAAGGCGTATACCGTGGACCATTGGTCGATACCGATACGCACCACGTAAAGGAATACGTTGGAGAAACACAGCAGCCAGATAACTTTGTTCTTCAGCACGTACTCGACGAAGATCTGCCATTTGGTCATCGAGCTGTCTTCCGTCTCTTTGTCCTCATCGCTGATCTCTTCGCCAAACAGCTCTTCCGCTTTCCCCAGACCGTAGGCTTCCGGCGAGTCGCTGCCGTAGCGCAGACCGATAAAGCCGACAATCAGCGCGATAACGGACGGTACGATAAACATGCCGATCACGTGGCCGTCGAACAGATAGTTGGCGCCGAACAGCGCCACGCCCGCCGCGCCGGCGCCGCCCAGGTTATGGGAGATGTTCCACAGGCCGAGATAGGTTCCGCGTTTACGGCGCGGCGTCCATTTGGTGATGGTGGAATAGCTGCACGACCCGCCGGTGCTCTGGAAGAACCCGCTCAGCGCGTAGAAGGCGATCATCAGAAACAGGCTGACGGAGCCGGAACCCATGCTGGCGCTGAAGCCGAGCATACAGATACTGGAGAGGATCAGCATAAACGGCAGGAACTGCTTGGTGTTTTTGCCATCCGCATAGTAGGAAACCAGCGTTTTCCCCACGCCGTAGGTGATGGAGAAGCCCAGGCCGATCATCCCCAGTTGCGTCATGCTCAAACCGTAGGTGGCGATCATGTCATTCTGGGCGATGTTAAAGTTCTTGCGGATCAGGTACATGGTCAGGTAGCCGATAAAGACCACCAGATAGGACTGCATAAAGGGTTTGAACCACATTTTGCGCCGCGCTTCGAGCGGCAGGTTCAGGGTCGGCTTACGTACCTGATTAAGAAAGGCCAGCATGGTTGTCTCCTCTACTGCGCAAACGCTGGAAGTGGCTGCATTGTAAGAAGAGGCGGTCGCCGCTGGCTTAAGAGATCATCCAGTAAAAACTAGGAAATTTTCCCGGTTTTGGCCCTTTAGCGGAAAAAGAGTGAGGCAGGTCACGCTTCTGCCGGCATTTTTGCTTCGCGGCGCGGCGCCTGAGCGTTTAAAAACGGCAGCAGCAGCGCGGAGACGCCCGCCGCGACGGCAATGACCGCAAAGAAACCGGTCCAGTGCCAGATATCCATAATTTGCGCCAGCGGCCAACCGGAAAGCGACGCCCCCAGATAGGCAAACAGTCCGACGAAGCCGGTCGCTGCGCCCGCCGCCTCTTTGTGCGAGCACTCCGCCGCCGCCATACCGATCAACATCTGCGGGCCGAAGACAAAAAAGCCGATGGTGAAAAAGCAGGCCGCCTGCATGACATAGCTGGCGAACGGCATCAGCCACAGCGAGCCGACGGACAGCAGGATGCCGGCGGCGAAGATCAGGTTCATCGGCCCGCGGTTGCCGTTGAACAGTTTGTCCGATCCCCAGCCGGCGACCAGCGCGCCGATAAATCCGCCCAGCTCGAACATGGTGACCGCCGAGTTGGCGACGACCAGATCCACGCCGAGCGTCTCGGACATATACAGATTGCCCCAGTCGTTGACGGCGGCCCGCACCAGGTAAACCAGCACATAGCAGAGCGCCAGCAGCCAGATATAAGGGTTGGCGAGCACATACTTATGCAGAATTTCCCGGCGCGACAGCCCGGCGCCCTCATGCTGCTGCGCGATTTCCAGCGCGTCCCGCCGCCACTCCCCCACGCTGGGCAGCCCCAGGGTTTGCGGGCGATCGCGCAGGCGCCAGCACAAAAACAGCCCGGCCAGAATCGCCAGCGTTCCGGCGATAATCAGCCCGGCGCGCCAGCCGCAGTGCAGCGCCGCCGCGCCCACCACCATCGGGATCAGGGCGCCGCCCATGTTATGCGCGGTGTTCCACAGCGCCCACCAGCCGCCGCGTTCGGTACGCGAATACCAGGCGGTGAGTAAACGCGCGCATACCGGCGAACCCCAGCCCTGGAAGAACGCATTCGCCACCCACAGCAGGGCAAATACCCACAGCGACGATGAAAAGCCGAACAGGATGTTCACCACCCCGCTGGCAATCAGCCCCAGCCCCATAAAGTAGCGGGCGTTGGACTGGTCGCTGACGATGCCGGAAAAGAATTTCGACAGTCCGTAGGTCACGTAAAACAGGGTGGCGAGCAGGCCGATATCGGAGCGCGTCAGAATGCCGTTAGCGAGAATATCCGGCACCGCGGCGTTGAAACTTTTGCGCGTAAAGTAAAACAGCGCATAGCCCAGATAGATGGAGATAAGAATATGCCGCCGCCAGTAGCGGTAGGTTGCGTCAATCGCTTGCCGATCGGTGAGCGGCGCGATGGCTGAGGGGATTTTCAGAAAACCAAACATGACGCTCCTTATTGCTGACGCAGCGGCAGACTGACGGCGACCCGCGTTCCGCGGGTGCAGGAAATAGTCAACCTTCCGCCGAGGGCGGCGATCCGTTCGCGCATGCCGGTCAGACCCAGACCCGATCGCCCGGCGTTCGGCGGCAGGCCGCAGCCGTCGTCTTCAATCACCAGCAGCAGCTGGTTGTCCTGACGCTCGCAGTGCAGCGTTACCGTGCTGGCATTGGCGTGTTTGACGATGTTGTTCAGCCCTTCCTGACAGACGCGAAACAGCGTGACGCGCTGGCTTTCGCTAAGCAGGGACTCGTCGATTTGCCAGCTAAGCCGGCTGACGATGCCGCGCGCTTCCAGTTCCATCTCGCGCAGCAGCGAACGCATCGCCTGCTCCAGGGAAAGATCGTCCAGCTGGCGCGGCCGCAGGCGGCCCAGCAGACGGCGTACCGAGTCGTAAACGCCGAGAGAGAGCGTTTCAATCAACGCGCCGCTCTGCCTCACGCCGCTATTTTCCGGCGCCAGGCGTTGCACAATGCCGGCCTGGGTGCGAATCGCGGTAATGGTCTGGCCGATATCGTCGTGCAGTTCGCGCGCCACTTCCCGCCGCACGCTCTCTTCGGTTTCCAGCAGCCGTTCGGCGAGGCGGTGGTTGCGGGCCAGCTGGTTTTGCAGCGACAGGTTAAGCTCCCTTAAGCGCTGAATTCCCGCCCCCAGCAGCAGTCCCGTCAGGCTCTGGGCCAGCAATGAGAGCAGCAAATCCACCGGATGGTCGTGCCAGGTCTGGCTGGCGATCAGGGCGATGGCGTTCATCAGCGTGGCGATAAGCGCGCCCTGCCAGCCGTAATGCCAGGCGAGGGCGATAATCGGCAGCGCCAGGCAAAACGGCGTAAAGCGCGCCAGCTCGTTCGGCAGCCCCAACTGTAGCCACAGGCTGACGACGAACAGCAGCAGATACCAGAGCAGATGCCGGGTGCGCCAGTTGATCGGCTGTGAAACCAGCGCCGGTCCGAGCGGCAGCCAGGTGGCGCTGGTGAGGTAGTGCCAGATAACCAGACAGGTGGGCGCCAGCGTCAGTCCGCCGGTCAGGGTCAATAGCAGTACGGTAAGCGCGTTTTCTCCGTCGCCGATCCAGGGCAGCGATTGCAACAGCGCGGCGGCGATCAGCGCGCCGCCCTGCAGCAACAGGTTATGCCAGTCATTCCGGCGTCGCCGGCGGCTGACCAGCGCGACGGGCAGCAGCGACAGCAGACTCCCGATCATCAATAACGGCAGGTGAAGCAGGGCCACCTGCTGCGACAGCCACATCAACAGGCATCCTTCACCGGCAAGCAGTACCGGCCAGTAGCCGCGCGGGCATTGCAACATCAATCCCAGGCGTAAACCAAACGGGAACAGCAACGCCGCCAGGTCGGGACGTTCCACCAGATGCAGGCTGATGCCCCACAGGCAGAACCACGCGGCGCAAAAGATAAACAGGCTGGCGACAACGGTGATTAGCCGGGTGAGTAACGGACGCATTACCAGCCGGCAAAAAGATGACGGGCCAGCTCGACGTCATTGCTGATGCCGAGTTTTTCCATCAGGTTGGCGCGGTGAACGTGTACCGTTTTCGGCGATAGACCCAGTTCGGCGGCAATCTCTTTTACCGCCAACCCCTGAGCGAGCTTCTCCGCTACCTGGCGTTCGCGGCGGGTCAGCGGATCCTGCCTGGAGGACGCCAGTTTCAGCGCCACGTCCGGCGTGAGGTAGCAGCCGCCCGTCGCCACGGTGCGCACCGCGGCGATAAGTTCATCGGGGCTGCAGCGTTTGGAGAGAAATCCGTGCGCGCCGGCGTGCAGGGCTTGTTCAATCAGCGCCGGGCTATCGTGAACCGAGAGCATCACCACCGCCATGCCTTTCGGCAGCAGGCTTAAGAGTTCGAGACCGGAAATATCCGGCATGGAGATATCGCATATGCAGACTTGCACCGCGCGCCCCGGCAGCCCGGCCAGCGCCTCGCGGCCGGAGCCAAATTCGCCGACCACCCGCATATCCGGCTCAAGCGCCAGCAGTTGGGCGAAACCGGAACGGACGATAAGGTGATCGTCAATAAGAGCGATAGTGATCATCAGGGGAACCAGGCGTTATAACGGGCGAGTACCTTAACGCCACCGGTAGTACGGTTCAAGCGTTGGTAAATCCTTTTTCCAAAAAGGGATTGACGCCTTAATAGGGTAGCAGTAATATGCGCCCGCATCGGTGAGTGGCGCAGCCTGGTAGCGCACTTCGTTCGGGACGAAGGGGTCGGAGGTTCGAATCCTCTCTCACCGACCAAGAACATATTCGGCTAGTACCCGTTACTAGCGGAAAATACAAAGAAACCCGCAATCCTTATTGGATTGGCGGGTTTTTTTATGTTGGTTATTCCCCGTTTTGAATATCGATAAAACTTTCCAGCGGCTGGCTATCGCGGTAATAAAGCCAGGCGGTTAAAGATTCGCTGTCCATGGGTTTGGCGTAAAGAAATCCCTGGATGTGAATAACGCCGCGCTGTTTCAGGTAAGCCAGTTGTTTGGCGGTTTCCACGCCTTCCGCCACGATCTTGAGCTTCATCCGCTGGCTAAGATTGATGATGACGTCGAGTATCGGGGCTTCCTCATCCAATGACGAAATCGTATTGATAAATCCCCGGTCTATTTTCAGATAATCCAACGGGAAGTTTTGCAGGTAGGAGAGCGAGCAATGGCCGGTGCCGAAATCATCAATGGCGATCAGAAATCCATCGTCGCGCAGTTGGTGCAGCCGCTGTATGACGTCGGAACCGGTGCTGATAAGGCTGCGCTCCGTTAGCTCCAGCGTGATATTCAGTTGATGAGGCGCCACCCTGGCGGCGAAATTGCGGACGTCCGAGACAAAATCCGGATGCTGTAAATGTTCCGCGGCGACGTTAAGCCCAAGGTGGAACCCCGGCCTTACCTTCCAACCGGCGGCATCCGCGGCGACGAGCTTAAACAGGTGCCGGGTAATGGGAATAATCATGCCTTCAGCCTCGGCGGCGGCGATAAAAACGTCCGGCCTAATCCATTCCCCGTTGTTACGTCGCCAGCGCAGCAGCGCTTCGACGCCGAGGCAATGTCTTGCCGCCGAATCGTAGATCGGCTGGTAATAGACGGAGAACTCATCGTGCGCGATCCCTTTTCTGATTTCATCCCGAAACAGTAGCTTGCGCTTGTGCCAGTTCCACACGCCGACGATAAAAAACAGGGACAGGATAAAGGAGATGGGAAGAAAGGTAAAAAACGTTTGTTTCCAAGTTCTTATAGACTCTTCAGCGGACGCGGCCACCCGTACGGAAATCGGAAAGTCAGCAGACTCGACGGCTAACTCGGCGGTGGGAAATAGGCCGGAAGCGGGGGTGATTGCCTGACCGACCTGAATGGGATGACCATTATTTACCGTTAGCGTTAACTGATAGCCGTACGCCTCCCCGATGGCCAGCATCAGGTCGATAAGATATTGCGCATCGACCATGACATAGGCGCCATTGCCGGTGCGCGGCATTTGAGTGAATATCACCGCCGGGCGGCTTTTCACGCTTGACGAGCCTGCAATCGACAGGCTCCATCGTTTTGGCAGCGGAGACGGCAAAGGTTGCAGAATCACCTTGTCCATCAGCGTCGAGGTATGGCGGAAGGTCGACGAACAGTAGACGTTGGTATCCCGGGTGAGGCCGATGGCGCGAAAATAGGAAAACACCGAACCAAGCCGCTGCAATTCGGCGCCGATATCTCTGCACGGCAGACCGCTAAAACGCTCGAGTTCAGCAACCATGAGCCATGCTTGCCTGGTGATGTTTTCAGCGTGACGCAGGGCGACTAATGCGGTGGATTCGAGGTTGCGTTTAACCACCACCCGGGATTCGACAAAGGTGAACAGTAATCCGAGCAGCAGCGGTAAGGCACCGGCTGCCAGCAATAGCGACCAGTGACTTTTATACTTTCCGTGTCCGGGAATCATCCACATCTCCTTGTTTGGGCGGATCTAATGCTTTGGATGAGGATACGTGAGCCGACGACGGTAGCATACCTGCGGAGCCAGTCAAAAATGCTTTTTTTATGTTTAAATTCTGACGTGATGGGAATAAGTCACTGCTGTGGAAAGCGTTTTTCCCAGGGCCGCGGCGATTGGATATGGAAAACCATGAGTTTCTATTTTGGGCTGTAACCGAGCGCCTGAGCGCAGGCCCAGGCCGAACTCCAGGCCCACTGAAAATTGTAGCCGCCGAGCCAGCCGGTGACGTCAACCACTTCCCCGATAAAATAGAGTCCCGGCGCTTTATTGGCTTCCATGGTTTTTGACGACAGCTCCCGGGTATCCACGCCGCCCAACGTGACTTCCGCCGTCCGGTAGCCTTCCGTGCCGTTGGGCTGTACCCGCCATTGGCTGATGTTTTTCTCGATTTGTAATTGCCGGGCGGCGTTCAGCTGTTTCAGCGTGACATCCGGCAATTGCCCCAGCGTTTGCAGACATTCGACCAGCCGTTTGGGGAGCCATTGCGACAGGGTATTTTTCAGACTTTGATTGGGATGAGCCAGCCGTTCATCATTAATCAGCGCCGCCACATCCTGATTGGGCAGCAAATTAATGGTTACCCACTCGCCCGCCTGCCAATAGCTGGAGAGCTGAAGCACCGCCGGACCGGAAAGCCCCCGATGGGTAAACAGGATGTTTTCCCGGAACGTCACGCCATTTTCCGCGGTTATCACCGCCGGTACGGAGACGCCGGATAGCGTCTGCAGGTGTTCCAGCAACGGTTTATGCAGGGTAAAAGGCACCAGCGCGGCCCGCGTCGGCAAGACGTTTAACCCGAACTGCCGGGCGATTTGATAACCGAACGGCGTCGCTCCCAGGCCAGGCATGGACAGGCCGCCGCTGGCAATCACCAGCGCCGGGCTGTGCAGCGCCGCGCCGTTGGCCAATTGCAATATGAAAGTATCGCCCGTTTTTTCCACCGTAGTTACTTCACTGCGCAAACGTATCGTGACGTTGGCCTGTTCGCACTCCTTGACCAGCATATCGACGATCTGCTGGGCCGAGTCATCGCAAAACAGCTGGCCGAGGGTTTTCTCGTGATAGGCGATATGGTGGCTATTCACCAGGCTGATAAAGTCCCACTGGGTATAGCGCGCCAGGGCGGATTTACAGAAGTGGGGATTTTGGGACAGATAAGCCGCGGGTTCGACGTACAGATTGGTAAAGTTGCAGCGCCCGCCGCCGGACATCAGAATTTTACGCCCGGGCTTTTTGCCGTTGTCGAGCAGCAGAACGCGCAATCCCCGCTGCCCCGCCTGCGCGGCACAGAACAACCCCGCCGCGCCGGCGCCGATAATGACAACGTCAAACTGTTCCACCATGATCTCTCCGGTTATGGGGCCTGGGCGTCGCTGCCCCGAGATGAATGCCTGCAACCTGCGGGCGGCAAATTGTAGTGTCCGTTTCCGCCGGATACCAGCGTAACAATTTGCGTGTTTTGGTAAAAATGTATAATTTGTTGATTTTTATATATTAAGTGAATATATCGCCATAATTCATTACCCCCTAAGTCAAAAAAAAGTCATATTTCCCTTTTCCCCGCCCCCGCTTGTCGCAGATAATGCGCCGCGTTCATGACCACTAAATGGCCTAACGCTTATGCTACATTTATTTGCCGGACTGGATTACTACACCGGCCTGATGTTGATACTGGCTCTGTTGTTTGTATTGTTTTATGAAGCCATCAATGGCTTCCACGATACAGCCAATGCCGTCGCTACCGTTATTTATACCCGCGCCATGCGCGCGCAGTTCGCCGTCGTCATGGCGGGCGTGTTTAACTTTTTCGGCGTGCTGCTGGGGGGCTTGAGCGTTGCTTACGCCATTGTCCACCTGCTTCCCACGGATTTATTGCTGAATGTCAGTTCGGCTCACGGTCTGGCGATGGTCTTTTCCATGCTGCTGGCCGCCATTATCTGGAATCTCGGGACCTGGTATTTCGGGCTCCCGGCCTCAAGTTCGCACACCTTGATCGGCGCCATCATCGGTATCGGTTTAACCAATGCCCTGCTGACCGATACCTCCGTGGTGGATGCGCTCAATGTTCCCAAGATGATCGCTATTTTCCTGTCGTTAATTTTATCGCCGATTGTGGGGATGATTATCGCCGGTCTGATGGTCTTCTTGTTGCGCCGTTTCTGGAGCAACAGTAAAAAACGCAAGCGCGTACACCTCACGCCGAGCGATCGCGAGAAGCAGGACGGCAAACGCAAACCGCCGTTCTGGACGCGCACCGCGCTGATTTTATCCGCCATCGGGGTAAGTTTTTCACACGGCGCGAATGACGGTCAGAAAGGCATCGGTCTTATCATGCTGGTGCTGATTGGCGTGGCGCCCGCCGGGTTTATCGTCAATATGAACGCTTCCGGCTATGACATCAGCCGTACCCGCGACTCCGTTATCAACCTGCAGGAATATTATCAGCAGCACGGTCCGGCGCTGGCGCATGTTATCGATCTGTCGCCGCCGTTGATTCCGTCACCGGAAAAAACCATTCCGCTAAATGACAATGGCGCGGTCGAGTTCTACTGCGATAGCTCCCGCGTGATGATCGCCATCGAGCAGACTCAGGGCCTGTTGAGCAATCTGAAAAGCTACGAGCAGCTGGATGCGGACGATCGCGGCAAGGTTCGCCGGTTGCTGATGTGTATCGCCGATACCATGGATCGGATTATCAAGCTGCCGGAAACGCCGTCCGACGACAAACGCTATCTGAGCAACCTGCGTAAAGACCTGTTGCAGACTATCGAGTACGCGCCGATTTGGATCATCATCGCCGTCGCCCTCGCGCTTTCACTGGGTACGATGGTGGGCTGGAAACGGGTAGCGACCACCATTGGCGAGAAAATCGGCAAGAGAGGAATGACCTATGCGCAGGGCGTTTCGGCGCAGGTCACCGCGGCCCTGTCGATTGGCGTCGCCAGTTATACCGGGATGCCGGTTTCCACCACTCACGTGTTGTCCTCGGCGGTCGCCGGGACGATGATCGTCGATGGCGGCGGCGTGCAGAGTAAAACGGTGAAAAATATCCTGCTGGCCTGGGTGCTGACGCTGCCGGTATCGCTGCTGCTGTCCGGCACCCTGTACTGGCTGGCATTAAAACTTATTTAGCGCTAAGTTTTTCTGCCGTCATAAAATATAAAAAAGGCGATGCTTAAACGGATCGCCTTTTTATTTTAAGTGCCTGTTCATTATTTCAATACCAGATCAGCATCGCCACCAAACTGATAACCACCAGTCCGCACAGGGCCGTGGTGAGCAGAAACTGACCCCGCACCCTCTCACAGCGGCGCACAAACTCGGGATCGTGATGCTCAAGATAGCGCTGGGCGTAGATATAGCGCACCAGTCTGATTTGTTTGCTTGGCTGACCATGTGATGTGAAGAAACCGCCCCCATCCACGTATTGATAAAGCAACGGATCGCAGTCGCGTAATATCAGCAGCAATACGCGTAATGAGGAGTAATATCGAGCCATATTGATGATGCAGACAACACATAAAGCCCAGAAAAGCGCAAATGTACTGATCATGCTTCCCTCCCGGTTCCCGATTGTGCTATTCGTCAGTGGCAATGGCTGTGCAGGTTTTGCCAATGACACCGCTGCGAATATTTATGCCACACGTTTTCACGTGATTTTATAATGCGCCCGGATGACCAAATGCATCACGGTTAACCCCGTCGTTATTTCCTTTCCTTGAGGATGGATCACCCTCACTTTTATTGTAGAAGAGGAAGCTGCTTTTTTGCTACAGATACAGCAAAATCGGCGCAGTAGACGATTTTCTCTAGCGTAATGGCCTGAATTGAAGAAGAAACTGCGTGATTTGACCGCGTAAATAAGCGCTTTCTACTACACTTATCAATAACGTTGACAGGATTGAAAACGGATCTTTGATGAAAGAATCAAAATGTTAGGTCATCGTAATCTGGTGTTTTCAGCGGTCGTTCGCTAAAGCGCGCCGTTGTGATCTGCTGAACATACCCACAATGCCGCGGGGTGCTATCATATAATCCGCTGTTAAGTATCAGATTGGCAGGAGAAAATCTGCTGACCCATCATTAGTCTTTACGGAAGGAGTCTTATTATGGCTTACAAACATATCCTTATTGCTGTTGACCTTTCTCCGGAAAGCAAAGTGTTAGTGGAAAAGGCGGTCTCCATGGCGAGGCCGTATAACGCAAAAGTATCTTTAATTCATGTCGACGTGAATTATTCCGACCTCTACACCGGGCTTATCGACGTCAATCTGGGCGATATGCAGCAGCGGATCTCTGAAGAAACGCAGAATGCGTTGACTGAGCTTTCTCAGAATGCCGGCTACCCTATTACCGAAACATTGAGCGGCAGCGGCGATCTCGGGCAGGTGCTGGTGGATGCCATCAAGAAATACGATATGGATTTGGTGCTCTGCGGCCATCATCAGGATTTCTGGAGCAAGCTTATGTCTTCCGCGCGTCAGTTGATCAACACGGTTCATATCGATATGCTGATCGTTCCGCTGCGGGAAGACGACGACGAATAAAAATCAGCGCAGTCCGGCGACCTGTTCTGCTGACGAAAGGCACGGCCCGCGGGCGGTGCCTTTTGTTGTATGACAAGCAGTTTAAGGCTTACATCATAATGAAAATTAAGCACTTACCTTTTGATCAGAGTGTTAATGGCTGGTCGGCAATCATCGGCGATAAGCTGGATTATCCGCAGCAGCAGGGGAAAATCACGGCGGACTGGCTGATTATCGGCGCGGGCTACGCCGGTACCGCCTTCGCCCAGCGGCTCGCCGAACAGCGTCCTGATGAACATATCGTACTGCTGGACGCGGGTGAGATCGGGGACAACGCGTCCGGGCGCAATTCCGGTTTCGTGATCGATCTGCCGCATAACATCGGCAGTTCGACCGCCGAATTGGAAAAAGCGGCCGCTTACCGCCGCCTGCTGCAATTTGGCGTCGCCCATCTGCAAGAGCGGGTGGAGCGCCACGGGATCAACTGCGACTGGAGCAGCGCCGGAAAGTATCACTGCGCGGTGAGCCCGAAATTCAACGGGCTGATCGATGCCTACGTCCGTGAGCTTACTAATCTTGGCGAAGCCTATCAGGTTGTGGAGAAGGACGAGCTTGCCCATCGTCTCGGCACCCATTTTTATCATCGGGCCGTCTACACCCCGAACTGTATTCTGCTTAATCCCGCGGCGTTGATGCAGGGACTGGTGGCGTACCTGCCGGAAAACGTTACCGTTTACGCAAACTCACCGGCGCTGAGCATTGACGCCGGCGCGCGTATTCATGTGGAAACGCCGCACGGCGAGATCCGCGCCCGCAGGCTGATGATGGCGATCAACGGCGCGGCGCGCGGCCTGCCGCTGTTTAAAGGGCGGCTATTCGCGATAGCGACCTTCGCCACCTTGACCGAGCCGCTCAGTGCGCAGCAGCTCCAGCGCATCGGCGATATGGCCGACTGGGGCGTTACGCCGGTCAATGCCCTGGCCGGCGCCACGCTGCGCTACACGCGCGATCGCCGTTTCCTGATCCGCGAGCAGGTGAACTTTACGCCGGGTCTGACCACCGACGCGCTGGAAACCGGGCGCCATGCGCGGCGTCACGCGGCGATATTCGCCCGGATATTCCCGCAGTTGAAAGATGTGGCGATGGCGCATACCTGGTCCGGCCTGATTAGCGTTACGCGAAACGGCGCGCCGATCTGGGGACAGCTGGCGGACAATGTGTATGCCGCCGCCGGCTGCAACGGCTCGGGTCTGTCGAAACAGACCGCCGCGGGGCGTATCCTGGCCGATTTTGCGTTGGGCGAGGATAATCCGCTGATTGGCGATATGCAGTCGCTGGGGCAGGCCGGCTATTTACCGCCGCGGCCGTTTCTTGATATCGGGGTGCGGGGTTATCTGGCGAGAGAGAGATGGCGGGCGCGCAGCGAGAGGTAATCGCTCTGTTCTGTTTGCGCGCGCTGTGGCAACGGCAATAAAAAACCGCCTGGTGACCTGTGAGCGCGGCAACGCCGCGCGATTACCGCTCCAGCGGCAGATAAAAATCGAAGCGGTGGCTTTTGGTTTCCAGCATGGACTGCGCCGGCACTCCCGCCAGCGGCGGGGCGTAATCCGGCCGTTTCACCACCACGCGTTTTTTGGCCAGCCGCCGCGCGGGCGCCAGCAGCTTATCGGCATCGTCGTCAGTCCCTACCAGCGACTGAAACACCCGCATCTCTTTTTTCACCAGCGCGCTTTTTTGCCGATGGGGAAACATCGGGTCGAGGTACACCACGTCGGGCGGCGGAGAGATATCGTCTAACGCCTGCAGGCTGGAGGCGTGCAGCAGCGTCAGCCGCTCGCGCAGCCACGGGCCGATCTCCGCATCCTGATAGCCGCGCCGCAGCCCGTCATCCAACAGCGCCGCCACCACGGGATTGCGTTCCACCATACGCACCCGGCATCCCAGCGACGCCAGCACGAACGCATCGCGCCCCAGCCCCGCCGTGGCGTCGACCACGTCGGGCAGGTAATCCTTTTTGATGCCGACCGCTTTGGCGACCGCTTCGCCGCGTCCGCCGCCGAAGCGGCGGCGGTGCGCCATCCGCCCTGAGACGAAATCGACATAGATCGCCCCCAGGCGGGGTTCGTCCTGTTTACGCAGTTCCAGCCGCTCCGGCGTCAGCGCCAGCGCCATAACGGCGCCGGGATCGGCGATCAATTCCCAGCGCTCGGCCAGCAAAGTCAAGGCGCCGCTATCGGCGCCTTCCTCGGTTAATAGGCAGATCTTCATCCTTTGCCGCCATTCACCCTTTAATGCCGTAGTGGTGCAGCATGGCATCCAGCTGCGGTTCGCGGCCGCGGAAGCGTTTGAACAGTTCCATCGGCTCTTCGGACCCGCCGCGCGACAGAATATTGTCCAGGAACGACTGGCCGGTTTCGCGGTTGAAAATCCCTTCCTCCTGGAAACGGGAATAGGCATCCGCCGCCAGCACGTCGGCCCACAGATAGCTGTAATAACCCGCCGCGTAACCGCCGGCGAAGACATGGCTGAACGCGTGCGGGAAGCGTCCCCAGCTTGGACTTGGCACCACGGCTACCTGCGCTTTGATTTCCGCCAGCGTCGGCAGAATCTGCGCGCCTTTGGCGGGGTCGAATTCGGCATGCAGGCGGAAATCGAACAGCCCGAATTCGAGCTGGCGCAGGATAAACAGCGCCGCTTGATAATTTTTCGCCGCCAGCATTTTATCCAGCAGTTCCCGCGGCAGCGGCGCGCCGGTTTCATAATGGCCGGAAATAAAGGCCAGCGCTTCCGGCTCCCAGCACCAGTTTTCCATAAACTGGCTCGGCAGCTCGACGGCGTCCCACGGCACGCCGCTGATGCCGGCGACGCCCGCGGTATCAACCCGCGTCAGCATATGGTGCAGGCCGTGGCCGAACTCATGGAACAGCGTGGTGACTTCATTGTGGGTGAACAGCGCCGGTTTACCGCTGACCGGGCGGTTGAAGTTACAGGTCAGGTAGGCCACCGGTTTTTGCAGTGAGCCGTCGCCTTTGCGCAGGTTACCGACGCAGTCGTCCATCCAGGCGCCGCCGCGTTTGTGTTCGCGGGCGTAGAGATCGAGATAGAAGCTGCCGCGCAGCTCGCCGCTTTCGTCGAACAGATCGAAGAAACGCACCTCCGGGTGCCACACGTCCACGTCCTTGCGCTCTTTGGCGGTGATGCCGTAAATGCGCTTAACCACTTCGAACAACCCTTCGACCACCCGCTGTTCCGGGAAGTAGGGGCGAAGCTGCTCGTCGCTGATGGAATAGAGATGCTGCTTCTGCTGTTCGCTGTAGTAGGCGATATCCCACGGCTGTAAATCCTCGACGCCGTAATGTTCTTGGGCGAAAGCGCGCAGCTGCGCCAGCTCTTCTTCCGCCTGGGGACGCGCGCGTTTGGCCAGATCGGACAGGAAGTTGATAACCTGCTGGGGATTTTCCGCCATTTTGGTGGCCAGGGATTTATGCGCATAGCTGTCGAATCCCAGCAGTTGCGCCAGTTCATGACGCAGCGCCAGCTCTTCCGCCATGATGTCGCTGTTGTCCCATTTGCCGGCGTTCGGTCCCTGATCGGAGGCGCGGGTGGCATAGGCGCGGTACATTTCCTCGCGCAGCGTCTGGTTGGAGCAATAGGTCATCACCGGGAGATAGCTGGGGATATCCAGCGTCAGCAGCCAGCCGTCCTGCTCTTTGGCTTCCGCCTGCGCTTTGGCTGCGGCCAGCGCGCTTTCCGGCAGGCCATCCAGCTCGGCGACGTCGGTTATCAGCTTGCTCCAGCCCATGGTGGCGTCCAGCACGTTATTGCTGTAGCGGGAGCCGAGTTCGGACAGGCGTGCGGCGATTTCGCCATAGCGTTTCTGCTTCTCGGGCGGCAGGCCGATGCCGGACAGTTCAAAATCGCGCAGCGCGTTATCGACGGCTTTCTTTTGCGCCACGCTCAGGGCGGCGTAATGCTCGCCCTCCTTCAGACTGCGGTACGCCTGATACAGCCCGGCGTGCTGCCCGACCCAGGTGCTGTACTCGGACAGCAGCGGCAGGCATTGCTCGTAGGCGCCGCGCAGCTCCGGGCTGTTTTTTACCGCGTTCAGATGGCTAATCGGCGAGAAAATGCGGCCGAGGCGATCGTCGCTGTCCGCCAGCGGCTGGCAAAGGTTATCCCAGGTAAAGGGACCCGGCTGTGCAACCACGCGCTCTACGGTCTCACGGCAGGTTTCCAGCGCGGATTTGACCGCCGGAACGATATCCTCGGTTTTAATTTTGGAAAAAGGCGGCAGGGTAAACGGGGACAGTAATGGATTCGTCATAGCGCAGTCCTGATGATGGTGGATAGCCCGATTGGCGATAAGGCTACTATAAATGGCTGATTAACCATTAAGATGAGGTCAATTATCGTTAAAATCAATGGCAACGAGAGTGAGTCGGATGAATTTATCCCCGGCGGACGGCCGTGGCGGCGCCATTGAGGCTGTTCCCTCTTACCGCCTCCGGCAACGCAGTTCACTTTTTATCGGCCAGACGGTTTATACTGATAGCGATTTTTACCCTGTCTTCTGCAACACCCAACAGCAAGAGAGTCTAATGCTAAGTTATCGCCATAGTTTTCACGCCGGCAATCATGCCGATGTGGTGAAACACACCGTTCAGAGCCTGATCATCACCGCGCTGAAAGAGAAAGAAAAACCCTTCCTGTATCTGGATACCCATGCGGGGGCCGGGCGCTATCAGTTGAGCGGCGAACATGCGGAACGCACCGGAGAGTATCTGGACGGCATTGCCCGAATCTGGCAGCGCGACGATATTCCCGCCGAGCTGGAACCTTACATGCAGGCGGTTCGCACCTATAATCATAACGGTCAGCTGCGCTATTACCCTGGCTCGCCGCTGATTGCCCGGCAGCTGCTGCGCGAGCAGGACAAAATTCACCTGACGGAGCTGCACCCGAGCGATTTTCCGCTGCTGCGTAACGAGTTTCAGAAAGATGCCCGCTCCAAGGTGGTGCGCGGAGACGGCTACCAGCAGCTGAAGTCGCAGCTGCCGCCGCTGTCGCGTCGCGGTTTTGTGCTGATCGATCCGCCGTATGAACTGAAGACGGATTATCAGTCGGTGGTGCAAGGCATTCAGGAAGGCTACAGACGTTTCGCCACCGGGGTGTTTGCCCTGTGGTATCCGGTGGTGCTGCGTCAGCATATCAAGCGCTTACTGAAAGATCTGGAAGCGACCGGCATCCGCAACATCCTGCAAATTGAGCTGGCGGTGTTGCCGGACAGCGATCGCCACGGCATGACGGCTTCCGGAATGATTGTGATCAATCCGCCGTGGAAGCTGAAAGCGCAAATGGAAAGCGTACTGCCCTGGCTGCACCAGGCGCTGGTTCCGGCGGGAACCGGGCATACGCGCGTTGAGCAGGTTGTCGCGGAGTAACGTCTGGCTATTCGGCGGTTTTCCTATCGCAATCATAGGGATAACCTTTACGGGACGCCGGGCGCCGCGGTTACACTCTAGACAAATTTTTTTCACCCAAGCATGGATATTCTGATGACTAAACACTATGACTACCTGGCTATTGGCGGCGGCAGCGGCGGGATTGCCTCGATTAATCGCGCGGCGATGTATGGAAAAAAATGTGCGTTGATCGAAGCAAAATATCTGGGCGGTACCTGTGTCAACGTCGGCTGCGTGCCGAAAAAAGTGATGTGGCACGCGGCGCAGATTGCCGAGGCGATCCATCAATACGGGCCTGACTACGGTTTTGATACCACGGTAAACCGGTTTGACTGGCATAGGCTGGTTAAAAACCGCAGCGCCTATATTGACCGTATTCATCAGTCCTACGATAACGTGCTGGGTAAAAACAAGGTGGACGTGATTAGGGGGTTCGCCCGCTTTGTCGATGCGCATAGCGTAGAGGTGAACGGTGAGAAAATCACCGCCGACCATATCCTGATCGCCACCGGCGGCCGTCCGACGCGCCCCGATGTGCCCGGCGCCGAATACGGTATTGATTCCGACGGTTTCTTCGCGCTGGATGCCTTGCCGAAACGCACCGCCATCGTGGGCGCCGGCTATATCGCGGTGGAAATCGCCGGCGTGGTCAACGCGCTGGGTTCAGAAACGCACCTGTTCGTGCGTAAGCAAACGCCGCTGCGCAGCTTCGATCCGCTGATTGTCGACACCCTGGTTGAAGTGATGAACAGCGAAGGGCCGACGCTGCATACCGAGTCGATCCCGCAATCGGTGGCGAAAAATGCCGACGGCAGCCTGACGCTGACGCTGGAGAACGGCAAGACGCAAACGGTGGACTGCCTGATTTGGGCCATCGGTCGCGAGCCGGCGACGGATAACCTGAACCTGAGCGTAACCGGCGTTGCGCTGAACGAGAAAGGCTATATCCAGGTGGATAAATTCCAGAATACCAACGTGCCGGGCATCTACGCGGTGGGGGACAACACCGGCGCGGTAGAACTGACGCCGGTCGCCGTGGCGGCGGGCCGCCGTCTGTCGGAGCGTTTGTTTAACGACAAGCCGTACGAGCACCTGGATTACAGCAATATTCCCACCGTGGTCTTCAGCCATCCGCCTATCGGCACCGTCGGGCTCACCGAACCCCAGGCGCGCGAACGGTACGGCGACGATAAGGTGAAGGTTTACACCTCTTCTTTTACCGCCATGTACACCGCCGTGACCCGGCATCGCCAGCCGTGCCGCATGAAGCTGGTCTGCGTGGGCGAGGAGGAGAAGATTGTCGGCATCCACGGCATTGGCTTCGGCATGGATGAAATGCTGCAAGGCTTTGCGGTGGCGCTGAAAATGGGCGCCACCAAACAAGACTTCGACAATACCGTCGCCATTCACCCGACGGCGGCGGAAGAGTTTGTGACCATGCGCTGATTTTAAGTCAGCGATAAACGCTTGTTAAATCCGCTTACGGCGTTCGCCCTGAGCCGAAACGATAGCCGGACGGCATAGTCCATCCGGCAAATCAGCGGCGCAAAGCGGTTTTTGGACACTCATGATACAGCCGCATTCGCCTTGCGCGGGGTTACCAGCGATATTTTAGGGACGCGGTGATATTCCTCTCTTGTCCCAAATAGCAATAGCCTTCATTGCAGACGGTGTCGCGATGATCGGCAATATTGCGGGCGCTGAGGGAGACCGTCAATCCATCATATTTTTTGACGATAGCGCCGAAATTATAGCTGAGCGTGGCGTCAAGGTAATAAGCGGCGTCATTCTTGGTCGTGTTGGCCGTACTGGTATAGTTCGAGCCGGTATATCGCAGGCCCACGCCGGTCGACAGGCCCGGAACGAAGCTGTTTGCGGCGAAAGTATGGTTCAACCAGAGGCTGGCGGCGTGTTCGGGCGTGACGGCGGGCGAATTTCCGTTGTCGTCTCCGGCCGTGATCCGGGAGTGAGCATAGGTGTAAGCGGTAATAATGTCCCAGCCGTCGGTGATATTGGCGCGGGCTTCCAGTTCGACTCCCTTGTTCGTCACTTCGCCGAGCGCACGGTATGTCAGCGCTGCCGCATCGACAAGAACGGGTTTGTTCTTCTCCACGAGATGGTAGGTTGTGGCCGACAGGAGGATGTTCGAGCCGGGAGGCTGGTATTTCACCCCCAGTTCGAACTGCTCGCCTTTGGTTGGCGCGAGAATATCTCCCGATGCCGAGCGGTTAGTCACCGGCTCGAACGAGGTCGCATAGTTTGCGAATGGCGATAATCCGTTGTCGAAGGCATAAAGAAGGCCGGCCTGGGCGGTGAAGGCGTCTTTTTTCAGACTTTGGTCAATGGGAACGCCGGTGCTCGGATAGGAGCCGGTACGGCTTTGTTCGACCCAGGTGTGACGTCCGCCAAGCGTGAAATGCCAATTGCCGAGCTCGATCTGATCCATGGCATAAAGCCCGCTCTGCCGCAAATCCGCATTGGTCTGATAGGAGCCATATCCCCCTGTCGGGCCAGATACGCCATAGCTGGGGTTGGCGATGTCGAAATCGAAGGCGGAATCGACGGCGCCGTATCCATACGCGACGGAGGAGTCGATGTCCGTGTAGTCGAAGCCGGTCAACAGCGTATGGGAAAGCGCGCCGGTGTCGAAGGCCCACTCCAGCTGCGTGTCAACCTGGAAAACATCCAATTCGTCGCGGATCTCCCAGGGGTAGCGGTGAGCGACCGTTCCGGTCCAGTTACTTACGCTCAAATACTGTCCGTGCAAATTGAGGTGCGAATAGCGCAGGTTCTGCCTGAAGGTCAAGAGGTTGTTGAAGTAGTGCTCAAACTCATATCCGACCTGTTGCTGGCGGGTCTTCTGGTGGTCATAGTCCGGATCGCTGGACCTAAAAGGGCGCACCTGACCGCCTGCATCGGTTATCGCGCTGACCGACGCATCGGATTCGCTGTTCTGAACCAGTCCGTATGCCGTAAGCCTGGTCTGATCGGATGGCGTCCAGGTCACCGACGGCTGGAGAAAATAGCGATTATCGGCGATGTCGAAATTCGTTTCGCCTTCCCGCGCGAGACCGACGAGACGATAGGAGACATCGCTGCTTTCGCCCAACGCGTCGCCCACATCGAAGGCAAACTGCTTGCGGTTTTGGGTGCCGTAAAGTATCCCGGCTTCTCGAATACGGCTACCGTTTGCAAATTTCGAGACCTTATTCACGATGCCCGCCGGCGTTCCGGCGCCATAGAGTACGGAGACCGGCCCTTTAACGATTTCCGTACGCTCCAGCGAATAAATATCCGTCCGGAACATGCCGTAGTTCAGATATGGTTGCCGCAAGCCATCCTTGTAGTCGCCCATTGTCGTAGCGCTGTAGCCGCGGATGTAAATCTGATCGAAGCGGGGATCAAAACCATAGGGGCCTGTCGTCACGCCGGCGGAATAGCGGACGGCTTCTACGGTGTCCTGAACGCCGCGCTGTTCCATCTCCCGCCTGGTGACAACGGATACGGAACGGTCGGTTTTGATGAGCGGCGTATTCAGCTTCGTGGCTGCGCTACTGTTTCTGGCGACGATAGTGGCGTTATCATCGCCGGCCGAGTTGGCCTCGACCACCATCGTGTCGCGCGCCCTTGAGGCAGCGGCGGTAATGGTTCCTTTGCCGTTGGCGGTCGGATGAAGACTGGAGTGCTCGCCGGAACGGGAGTGCGAGGCGTCCAACGGATCGGCAGGAGCCGAATAGCCGCTTTCTGATGCCTGTTGGGCATGAGCCGAAAGGGATACAATTCCGGCCGCAAAGATGGTCATTGACGGCAACAGCAGCGAAAACCCGGTGATGGTTTTGTTATGGGCAAGAACCCTGCAACGCATATGGACTCCGACAATTCTAAGTACAGGTTTCGATGGTTGAAGTTGTTGGTTCGGGGCGACGATGAACTCGCCCTCATCGGCAGCGTTTATCGGCAAGAGCTTGCAACCGTTCTGCATCTATCTTCATGAAAATATTGGGATTATATTAATTCGCAGGCGAATGGGTGGGAGTATACTATCTCTTAGATCTTGATGTAAATCGTTTTCATTCTCGTTTGCTGTTCGCGGGCATCGGCGCCGCCGCCAGAAAGCCGCTCGCCAGCCCTTGAGGTAGTAACGTTGGGGAAACGGGATTCGAACTCGGCTGGAGGGCTTGTGTCGCACCGGCGACGGCCCGTAAGGGTGGCCGTCAGGGATGGCGGGCCATAAAAAAAACCGACCGGTGTGTTGCACCGGTCGGGGGGAACTACGCGTTGCGGCCTGCGTGATTACGCCAGGTCAAAACGATCCAGGTTCGTCACTTTGTGCCAGGCGGCGACAAAGTCCTGCACGAACTTCGCCTGGGCGTCCGCGCCGGCGTACACTTCCGCCAGGGCGCGTAGCTGGGCGTTGGAACCGAACACCAGATCGGCGCGCGTCGCGGTCCACTTCACTTCTCCGCTGTCGCGGTCGCGTCCTTCATAGCGGTTTGCGCCCGGCGAAACGGCTTGCCACGTGGTGCCCATATCCAGCAGGTTGACGAAGAAATCGTTGCTCAACGTGCCGGGCCGATGGGTGAAGATGCCGTTGGCGGAGCCGTCGGCGTTGATGTTGATCGCGCGCAGGCCGCCAATCAGCGCCGTCAGCTCGGGCGCGGTCAGCGTCAGCAGCTGCGCCTTATCGATCAGCGCCACCTCGGCGGGCGCCGCCAGTCCGGCCGCCTCGTAGTTGCGGAAGCCGTCCGCGGCCGGCTCCAGCTTGGCGAAGGCATCGACGTCCGTCTGTTGCTGCGAGGCATCGGTGCGGCCCGGCGTGAACGGCACCGCCACCGGATAGCCCGCCGCCTGCGCCGCCTGTTCGACCCCGGCGTTTCCCGCCAGTACGATCAGATCCGCCAGCGACACCTGCTTACCGCCGCTCGCCTCCAGATTGAAGTCGCGCTGGATGGCTTGCAAAGCACTCAGCACCCCGGCCAGTTTTTCGGGTTGGTTGACCTCCCAGTCCTTCTGCGGCGCCAGGCGTATGCGCGCGCCGTTGGCGCCGCCGCGTTTGTCGCCGCCGCGGAAGGTGGAGGCCGAGGCCCAGGCGGTGCCGACCAGTTCCGACAGGGTCAGGCCCGCCTCCAGTACTCTCGCTTTGAGCGTCGCGGCATCCGCTTCGTCAATCAGAGGATGATTAACGGCAGGCAGCGGATCCTGCCAAATCAGGTCTTCGCCGGGAACTTCCGGGCCGAGGTAGCGCGAGCGCGGGCCCATGTCGCGGTGGGTCAGTTTGAACCAGGCGCGGGCGAACGCCTCGGCAAAAGACTGCGGATTTTCCAGGAATCGACGCGAGATTTTCTCGTAGATCGGATCAACGCGCAGCGACAGGTCGGTCGTCAGCATGGTCGGCTTACGCTTTCTCGACGGATCGTGCGGGTCGGGAATGATCGCTTCGGCGTCCTGGGCTTCCCATTGGATCAGGCCGGCCGGGCTGCGGGTCTGGACCCATTCATAGTTGAATAAGTTTTCGAAGAAGTAGTTGCTCCACTGCGCCGGCGTCTGCGTCCAGATGACTTCCAGGCCGCTGCCGATGGCGTCGTTGCCGTGTCCGGTGCCGTAATCGCTCGCCCAGCCAAGGCCTTGCGCTTCCAGGCCGGCGGCTTCAGGATCCGCCCCTTTATGAGATTCCGGCGCCGCGCCGTGGGTTTTGCCGAAGGTATGTCCGCCGCCGATCAGCGCCACGGTTTCTTCGTCGTTCATCCCCATGCGGGCGAACGTCACGCGGATGGCGTTGGCGGCGGCAACCGGATCGCCGCTGGAATTCGGGCCTTCCGGATTGACGTAGATCAGGCCCATCTCGGTGGCGCCGAGTTTCTCATCGAGTGTGTCGGCCGGCCGGTGGGAAAGCCATGCGGTTTCGGAACCCCAGTTGACGTCCTGATCGGGCTCCCAGGTGTCTTCGCGGCCGCCGCCGAAACCGAAGGTGCGGAAACCCATGGTCTCCAGCGCGACATTGCCGGTCAGGATAAACAGGTCGGCCCAGGAGATCGCCTGGCCGTATTTCTGCTTGATCGGCCACAGCAGGCGTCGGGATTTATCGATATTGACGTTGTCCGGCCAGGCGTTCAGCGGCGCGAAACGCTGCTGGCCGCGCCCGCCGCCGCCGCGTCCGTCTGCGGCGCGGTAGGTGCCGGCGCTGTGCCACGCCATGCGAATAAACTGCGGACCATAGTGACCGAAGTCAGCAGGCCACCAATCTTGCGAATCCGTCATCAATTTGCGCAGGTCGTTTTTCAGCGCCTGGTAATCCAGCTTCTTGAATGCTTCGCGGTAGTTAAACGTCGGATCCAGCGGATTCGATCGAGATGAGTGTTGGCTCAGCAGATCGACGCGCAGTTGATTCGGCCACCAGTCGCGGTTGGTGGTGCTGGCGGCGGCGGTATCTTTGCCGGCGGCGCCGTGGCCAAACGGGCATTTCGCTTCGGTTGACATAATTTTTCCCCTACCTTTTCTTGAATAGATCAACTATCGGGTCCGTTGACGGATGATTCATCCTAGAGATTGTATGGGTATAGGTAAAATCGAATGATATTAATGTTGTAATAGCTCCAGGCTATCGAGGCTATGGCCGGCGCTGAATGCCGATCGCGCCGGGCAGTGAGGAGGAGAGGGAAGGAAAGGGCATCCGGGCGGATGCCGTAGCAACGTTTTACTTTCGAATCACACGGCGGCGCGGCCGCCGCCTCATCGCTAAATCAGAACTCCGGCCAGAAGGGTTCGCCCAGCGTCAGCATCAGCCGGTTTGCCCAGGCAAAGAACGCCGCCGACTGCACCACATCGACAATCTCCAGCGTATCCAGCCCCTGCTCGCGCAGCCGCGCCAGATCGTTGGCGTTAACCTGCGCCGGGGTGACCGACAGGCGGGCGGTGAAATCGATAATCGCCTGCCAGCGCGGGTTCTGGCCGATGGCCAAATCGCCGCCGGGCGCCACGTCCAGCAAGCGTTGTACGTCATCGTGCTGTTTGGACAGCTGGCTGGCCTTGGCGGCGTGCACGGAAGCGCAGTAAATGCAGCCGTTCACCTTGCTGGTGATGGCGGCCACCAGCTCCCGCTCTTTACGCGGCAATCCGCCGGAGGTATAGAAAATCCCCTTGTCCGTTAGCGTGCGCTGTTCCAGCACCGGCAGGTTACGCCCCAGCAGGCGGAAATAATCAGAGTCGGTATGGCCGAAGCGCGCCAGAATCGCCTGTTCGTCGGCATTGAATTCCGCCAGCGGCTTAGGGGCGATCCAGGGTTCCCATTCCAATCCGGCCTGGGTAAACGCCTGCGGAGCCGCTTTTCCGCTCTGCGTGGCGGGGTGCGTATGCCAACGGCCGGCGACCGCGGCCTGTGAGTGCGGCTGGCCGATCCGCTGTCCGGCGATCAGGCGGTAGCCGCGCAGCAGTCTGCTCTGGAAGCTGACGAAAGCCACCAGCTGCGAGAGCGTAACGATATCTTCCGCCGACCAGCCCGCCTGTTCCAGCGTCCGTAGCTGCGACGCCTCCGCGCTGATGGGCGCGCGCGTCAGGAGCTCGGCGTGCGCCAGCGCCAGTTGCCGCGCCGGCGTTGATGGCGGTTCGCCGGTTTCGGCCGCTCTGGCGGCGTAAAAGCGCTGTAGCTGCTCATCCTGATGCCAGCCGCTGACTTTCTCCGCCAGCCGGAAACGCAGGGATAACGGCAGGGCTTCTTCCTCGCCGGCGGCGAAGATCGCCTCATAGCTGCCCTGAATATGGCGCGTGGCCGCTTCACGGGTTTTTCTGGCGGCGGCCAGTTCGCTGTCCGGGGTGATTTCAGCCAGCGCGTCCAGCACGTCGCGAGGCTGCGGTTTATTTTGCGCTTCGTAGGTCATATCGTCTCCTGTCCAAGCGTATTTTTCTGTTTCACGGCAGGCTGCCAGCCCAGGGCTGGCGCGACCTGCGTGGCGATCAATTCAAGGGAGCGCAGGATCAGGGCGTGCGGCGGATCGATGGAGTGCACCTGAAACGACACATCGGTCACCCGAGCCAGCGAACTGTCCGCCTGAAGGGTGGCGATAACGTCCTCAGCCGTCCCGACGTGGCTGTCGAAAGAGTCGATCAGCTCGGCCACCGAACCCTGGCGTATCGGGCGGAACGCCCCGAGGCGCGCGGCGGAACGGCGCAGTCCTGTTTCCGCCAGGCTTAACGCCAGCTGGCGATCGTCGGCGACGAAAACGCTGCGCGACCCGAGAATCCGCGGTTGCACCCCCTCCGGCAGCGCGGCCAGATAGGCGTCGATCATCTGATTCTGCAAATCCGCCAGCGTGGCGTTGGGAAAGCTCTCCGGCCGCGGCTGGGTGCGGGACAGCATCAGCCCGTCGCCCGCTTTGCCGGCGCGCACCGCGCCGTCCACCGAAAACGTCGCCTGCCAGACCCGTTTATTGAGATGGGCCGCCTCGGGATAGAGCTGATTGCCGTCGCCGCTTAACGGCTCTCCGCGCCATGCCGCGCGCACCTGCGCCAGATACCGGGCGAGAATTTCGCCGCGCTGCGCGCTGTCATGGCCGAAAGCGGCGAAAGAGGAGGGCGTGCCGCCGGAGCCGATGCCGACCTCCAGCCGCCCGTTGCTGAGCAGATCGAGCACGGCGGTATCTTCCGCCACCCGCAGGGGGTGCTCCATCGGCAGGGTAATCACCCCGGTGCCGAGCCGGATACGCCGGGTATTGGCCGCGACGTGGGCGAGAAAAACCAGCGGCGACGGCAGCCCGCCTTCGTCGGCATGAAAGTGGTGCTGGGCCACCCAGGCGCTGTCGAATCCCAGTTGCTCGGCTTTAACGATTTGCTCCGTGGCGAGCCGGTAACGCTGTTGCGCAGAGACGTCGTCGAGCAGGCGGGTGAAAAAACCCAGGCGTTTACTTGTCATCCTAACATCCTTCTTGTGTATGGTTTTCAGGCGAAAGCCGGGTGTTGCCGTCCGGGGATCGCCTCAATAAGTTCGCGGGTGTAACGGTTGGCGGGCTGGGCGAAAATCTGCTCCACCGGCCCGCACTCCACCTGTCGGCCGTGATGTAGCACCGAGACGGTGTCGGCGATCTGACGTACTACCGCCAGATCGTGGGAAATAAACAGATAGGTCAGCCCCAGCGACTGCTGTAGTTCCGTCAACAGGCGCAGAATCTGCGCCTGCACGGTGACGTCCAGCGCGGAGACCGCTTCATCCAGCACCAGCACTTTAGGCTCCAGCACCAGCGCCCGGGCGATGGCGACACGCTGCCGCTGGCCGCCGGAGAGCTCGCGCGGTTTACGCGTCAGCAGCGCGGCGGGCAGGGCGACGCGCTCGAACATTTCATGCACCTTCCGCTCCCGCTGCGCCTTGGCGTAGCGGTTAAAGTTGCGCAACGGCTCCTCAATGATGTCGTATAGCCGCTGCGCGGGATCGAGCGAGCCGAACGGATTCTGGTATACCAACTGGATGGTCTGGCGGAACTGGCGCAGCGCTTCGCCCTTCAGCCGGGTGATATCCGTGCCGTCAATCAGGATGCGGCCCGCGCTGGGGCGCTGAAACGCGAGCAGGCTGCGGGCGGTGGTGGTCTTGCCGGAGCCGGATTCGCCGACGATGGCGTGGGTGCTTCCCCGGCCGACGCTGAACGAGATATGGTCCACCGCGCGGAAATGTTCCCCTTTGCGGCCCGCCAGCGGGAAGTCCTGCACCAGGTTTTCCACCGACACGATGATTTCGCGCGGCGCCGGCGGCGCAGGGCGCTTGACCGGATTCAGCGACGGCACGTTGGCCAGCAGGGTGCGGGCGTACTGGCTGGCGGGCGCTTTCAGCACCGCCTGCGTCGGCCCCTGCTCCTGAATATAGCCGTGCTGGAATACCAGCAGACGGTCGGCGCGCTCGGCGGCCACGCCCAGATCGTGGGTGACGAACAGCACGGCGGTGCCGTTTTCGCGCCGCAGTTCGTCCAGCACGTCGAGAATGCGTTTTTGCACCGTGACGTCCAGCGCGCTGGTGGGCTCATCGGCGATAATCAGCGCCGGCTTCAGCGCGATGGCGATGGCGATCAACACTCTCTGCTTCATGCCGCCGGAGAGCTCATGGGGGTATTGGCGGGCGCGCAGCTCAGGCTGGCTCAGGCCGACGCGCTCCAGCAGCGCCAGCGTTTTGCGGCGCGTGGCGCGGCGATCTTCCCGCTGGTGGAGGCGCAGAATTTCATCCACCTGATCGCCAATGGTCTGCACCGGATTGAGGGAACTGCCGGGGTCCTGCGGGATCAGGCTGATGCGCGCGCCGCGCAGGCTGTCCAGCCGCTTCTGCGGCCAGTTGGCGATATCCGTGCCGTTCAGGCGGATGGCGCCGCGCGTCAGGCGGCCGTTTTCCGCCAGCAGGCCGATCACCGCCTGGGCGGTGGTGGTTTTGCCGGAGCCGGATTCGCCCACCAGCGCGACGACCTCGCCGGCGTCGATATGAAACGAAACCCCCTCCACCACGGTTTGTTCCCCTTCATCGCCGCGGTAGGCGATGGAGACGTTGTCCAGTTCCAGTACCGGGACCGGGGTACGGGAAGGGCGGCCGGTAGTTTGATTCATCGCGACGTTCTCCCGATGGACTGGCTGATACGGTTGGCGGAGAGTACCGTCAGCACCACCACCAGTCCGGGGAAGGCGCTTAGCCACCAGGCGGTGGCGATATAGTTACGGCCCTCGGCGATAAGCAATCCCCACTCCGGGGTCGGCGGCGGCGCGCCGTAGCCGAGAAAGCTGAGGGTGGAGATGGTCAGAATGGCGCTGCCGAACTGCAGGGCGGCGAAGGCGAAGACGGTGGTCAGCGAGTTGGGCAGGATATGGCGCCGCAGCACGCTGAAGAAGGTTCCGCCGCTGCCGTAGGCCGCTTCAACGTAGTCGCTGTTGCGCACCCGCAGCACCTCCGAGCGCATCAGCCGGGCGAAGTTGGCCACCGAGGTGACCCCGACGGCGACGGCGGCGTTCACGGTGCCGAACCCCAGCAGAATGATCACGCTCAGCGCCAGCAGCAGCACGGGAATGGAGAGCAGCGTGTCGATGACGCGCATCACCAGCGTGTCCCACCAGCCGCCCACGGCGCCGGCCACCAGACCCAGCGCGCTGCCCAGAATCAACCCCAGGGCGACCGCGATCGCCGCCCCGGACAGCGAATGCACCGCGCCGTAGACAATGCGCGCATACAGATCCCGGCCGAGCTGATCGGTGCCCAGCCAGTACTCTCCGCCCGGCGCCTGCCGCTGGGCGCCGACGATGCCCTCTGTCGGACTATAGGCGGTAAACCACGCCGGGAACAGCGCCCACAGCACCACCGTCAGCAGGATCAGCCAGGCGATAACCAACCCCGGCTGCGCCGCGTAACGCACGACATGGCGGCTAAGGCGCGGCCATTTTCTCAATGGCGATAAGGCGATTTTCTCCAGTGAAATAATGGTCATAATGCGGCTCCGGCGGTTTTTTTCAGCCGTGGATCGAGCAGAGGATAAAGCAGATCCACTATCAGATTAACGATCACAAAAGCGGTGGCGGAGATCAGCACAATCGCCTGCAGCACGCTGCCGTCCTGATTGTTGACCGCGTCCTGCGTCAGCTGTCCCAGCCCGCTGCGGCCAAAGACCGTTTCGGTGATCAGCGCGCCGGCGATCAGCTCACCCAGCAGCAGACCGGCGATGGTCAGCGTCGGCAGCATGGCGTTGCGGGCGATATGCCGCCACAGCACGCCGCCGCGGCTGGCGCCTTTGGCGCGGGCGACGGCGACGAACGGCTGGGTCTGCACCCGGTCGATGCTGCGCATCAGCACCTGGGCCAGCGGGGCGGAAATCGGCAGCGCCAGCGTCAGGGTCGGCAGAATCAATCCTTCCCACTCGCCGGGATTTATCACCGGGATCCAGCCCAGGCGGAAAGAGAAGACCTGAATCAGCACGATGCCGAGCCAGAACGTCGGCACGGAAATAAACAGCGACGGCAAAGACTGCAGCGCGGAGCGCAGCCAGTGAAACGGCGTGAGGGTGGATAAAAAGGCGATGGCGCAGGCCAGCAGCGCGGCGGCGACAAAGCCCAGCGCCGCCAGCAGCAGCGTGGAGGGAAGATTGGCGGCCAGCAGCTCGGTTACCGGCACGCCGGCCTGCAACGAGAGGCCGAAATCACCGCGCAGCACCCGCTCGATCGACTGAACGTACTGGCTGAGGAGCGGGATATCCGCCCCGTAGGCCAGGCGCAGCTGGGCGATTTGATCGGCGCTTAACCCCAGTTCGGGACTTTGAAACTTGATCAGCACCGCATCGCCGGGCAGCGCCTGCAACAGAATGAAAGATAAGGTAAACGCCGCCCATAGCACGATCAGCGCCTGACCGATGCGTATCGCCAGATACCTGCTCATAATCTACTCCCTATCGCCAGAGACCCTTTTCCGAGCGGTGAAAAAGGGTCGTCGTCGTGAATTATTTATCCAGCCAGACGTTATAGAAGCTTGGCCGTCCTACCGCCTCAAAGCCAATGCCCTTGGTGGCCGGGGAACCGGCGAAAACCTGCGGCTCTTCAAAAATGGGGATGACGTAAGCCTGGTCGATCAGATAACGCTGCACCTCGCCCACCAGCGCCAGCCGTTTGCCGCGGTCGGTTTCGCTGGCGATGCCGTCCAGCAGGTTGTTCAACGTCGTATCCGTAAAGTTTTTGACCTTATCGCTGGCGCCGCCTTTCTGCAGCAGGACGTTGCGCACCGTCGGGTAATACTGGCTTTTCAGCACGTCCGGATCGGCGCGCCCCACCATGCCCGGCGCGACGCCGGTTTTCAGCGGATCGAGGCTGTCGCGCGTTTTGCTGCCGGCGTCGCCCGCCAGGACGTTCAGCTTCACCCCGACCTTGGCCCACTGCTGGGAAACCACCTGCAGCGTCTCTTTGTTTTGCGGCTGCGGCAGCGATTCATAGGCGGTCAGCGTCAGCGACTGTCCGTCCTTCTGCCGGATGCCCTGTGGGTCGGTTTTCCAGCCGGCCTCGTCCAGCAGGCGGGAAGCCAGCGCCGGATCGAAGGTCAGCTTATCCGACAGGTCGACATGGCCGGCGGCGGTTTTCGCCAGAACGGAGGTGGCCTGCGGATAGTTGTCCGAGAACAGCGTATCGATGATCTCTTTGGTATTGGTAGCGTGGAGCAGCGCCCGGCGCACGCGGATATCGGCGACCAGCGGGTTATCCGGCCGGAAATTGACGCTGTTGTTGACGCCGCGGGTGGCGGGGGCATAAATGCTGAAGTTGTCATCCTGCACCCGTTTTTCATCATAGGCCTGAATCTGACGGATAAAATCCGCCTGACCGGAGATCAGCGCGCCGATGCGCACGCTGTCTTCCGGGGTCACCAGAATGGTGATGCCATCCAGATAAGGACGTCCCTGATGCTGGAATTTTACCGGCGCCCAGTTGTAGTCGCGCCGCGCGGTCAGCTTCAGCTCGCGCCCCAGCTTTTCGCTGCTCACCACGAACGGGCCGGAACCGATAATATGCTGCGCGTTGCCCAGCTGATTGAAGTCACGCGCCAGCGTGGCGAGGGAAACCAGGCCGGAACCAATGGCCGAGGTGCCCTGCAGAAAACCCGGCGACGGTTTGCTGAAGTAGAACTTCACCGTCAGCGGATCGATCACCTCGCTGCGCTGATAGTTATTGATCACTTCCGAAATCGGCTGGTTGAGCGCCGGATTGCCTAAGCCGTAGGTGTCGAAATTCTTGGCCACCGCGTTGGCGTCCAGCGGCGTGCCGTCAGAGAAGGTGACGCCGGGGCGGATTTTGAAGGTGTATTCGGTGCTGTCGGCATTGATGCTCCAGGACTCGGCAATCCACGGCTCGATTTCCAGCGTTTGCGGGTTCTGGTAGGTCAGTTTGTCGGTGATCTGATTCAGGATGCCGCCGTTGGGATAAAACCCGCCGGCCGGGGGATAAAGATTGGTGTGGGCCTGTTGCTCCAGATAGATCAGCGTGCCGCCGGTTTTCGGGGTTTGGTCCGCGGCTTGCGCCGTAACGGCGCCGCCCAGAAGTAACAATGAAGCAAAAACGCGCAGCTTCTGTTTATGATAAGAATGCAAGAAAATCGACACGATGTTGTCCCTACGTTTTAGTTATCAGGTGAATAAATAAACGGCCAAGCCTTTGCTTGATGAGGTTTTGCGGGAGGGGTCGACCGATATTTAAGGCGATACTTCCATAGGCGGCGGGAAACAGCAAAGTACAAAACCGGCATTCATTATTCAATTTTATGTAGAAAAAATGCCGTGTATGTAGGCTTGGTGTTGAGTCCGTGTTTCTGGAGTGTGTTTTTATTATTGCCAACCATCAGGCTTATCGCGCGCCATCAATCAGCACCCCGGGTTTTGGGGACAAGTGTGAACTAAACGTGGCTATCTTATTATGATCCCTTGTAAAATCGCTTAATCTTACGCCACCTTCCCGCAGAACGGACCATTATGCCCGCAGCCCTTAAATTAGCGCTCTGTTCGGCCCTGGTATTGACGCTTTCCGGTTGCGGCACCTTGTCGGATATGTCGACCGACGAGTCGGATTTTGACCGCCGGGCGTTGGCCTGCGGTCATGATTTGTCGGGGGAGGTCGATCGCCTTGCCATTCCGTTACTCAAACGGAATACCACGCCGGGTTTGGTGGTCGGGGTGCTAACGGCCGACGGGCAAATGCGCAGTTGGGGTTATGGGGTAACGGACCGTTATCACCGCTACCCGATTACCGGCGATACCCTTTTTGCGGTGGGTTCCGTGAGTAAAGGCTTTACCGCGGAAACCACGGCGATCCTGGTAAAGCGCGGCGTATTGAAATGGGATGATACGCTTGAGCAATTGATGCCGCGCAATATCCGTTTAAGCGAGCGGGCAAAAAAGATCACCCTGCTGCAGCTGGCGACGCATACCTCCGGTTTACCACGGCAAGTGATGGATGTGCGGATGCTGAGATCGTTCGCCGAGTATCTGTTCACCGGAAACAACTTTTACGCCACGCTGGATGATGACAGCGTACTGAACTACCTGGCTCGTTTTAATGCGCCGGCCAATCCGGTGCCTATCTATTCCAACCTCGGCTACGCCATCCTGAATTACATCCTGCGGCTGAAAACCGGCGCGCCGATCGATCAGTTGGTAAACCACCATATTATCCGGCCGCTCGGGCTGAAAAATACCAGCTTCACCCCCGGAAAATTAAAGCAATTCCCCTATCGCGCCCTCGGTCATGCGGGCGATCAGCCAAAATTCATTTTGCGCGGCACGCCAATACCCGACTGGCATTTTTCTTCCAATATGATGGGCGCGGCCAGCCTCTATACCAGCGCGAATGATTTGCTGAAATTCGCCCATGCGCATCTCTACCCGACGGGCGACGCCGCGCTGGATGAAGCCATCAGCGACTCTTTGAAAACCTATTACAACCGCACCAAAGAGGCGGCCAATATTGCCTGGATTACCGATGAAATCGGCCAACAGCATATCACTTATCAGGTGGGCTATATTGGCGGGTACTCAAGTTATATCGGCTTGGACCGCCAGCACAAGGTTGCGGTCGTGATACTGCAAAATAGCTTTAACTGGAACAATAACCTCGGCCATTCGCTTATTCAGCGTATCGGCAGGGCGATGGACTATCGTGGCGCGTCCTGTCCGGTACTGAACAACACTATATGGTTTAAAGGCGCCTAAACGGGCTCGGCGTCCAGCACCTGAATTCGGTTCAGCCGTTGCCGGTAACATTGCAGCGTGGCTTCAATAGCATCGGCCGACATAAAGGAGTCGCGGTAGGTTGCCTCCACTAACCCGGCTTCTTTGGGTAACGCCATCAAGAGCAGATTTCTGAGAAGCTTTTCACTCAGACCCATGCTGCGGCCAAACACCAGAAAGTCCATCCCCAGATACTCGCCGTACCGGGTTGCAAAGCCGGGGGCGAGCGCCTTTTCGCTTTCCTCGCGCACGAGTAATGGCAATGCCAGGAAGCCGGAAGTGAAATACGCCTTATAGGGCGCGACAGAGACAAAATCATAAATCGGGGCCAGGGCCGGTTTGCCGCTACTTGGGTGGATCAAAGCAAAGTTGCGCAGATGCATGTCGTTATTGCCCAGCAGATAGGCGTAAACAATGCGAAGGAACAGAATGGATATTGCACTGTTTTCCGCAGACCGGAACCGAAATTGGTTCGAATCAATGGCCAACCTTGAGGCGAGAAAACTTATCAATACGGCGAACATCGTGTCGGCCGATCATCTGACGGTCGGGTTGATGCGGATCCAGTTTGTTCAGGACATAAAGAAGCTGATTTCCGAACAATTTTCTGTCATTTCCAGAGCAAGAACCGATGATGAGAGAATGGCATGCATTCACTGCCTGCGCACGGAAAACAGTGAGTTGCTGGAGCAAGCCCGAATGCTGAAAATCGGCACGGCAAAACTTTATGCTCAGGTACAGTACGTTCAGAAAGAGAACAGGATCGTCGGGTATGTGATTTCCGCTGTTCACGTTGTTCTCGCCGGAACGCTAATTGCAACCGGCGCATTTCTGATAGGAACCATGACGCCGATCGGGGTTTTAGTCGGGGCAATCCTGGTTGTTGATGGCGCAAACACTATTTCACGCGAAGCGAAACGCCAGATTTTCAATGAACCCAATTCACAAGGGGTTATCGCGGATAGCGTCATCTCAGCGGCCGAATTCATGGGATTCAGGTCAGAAAGCGGCCTGGCCGTATTCAACACCGTCAGCCTCGCCGCCAATGTTTACAGCGTTTTTGGGCTGATGAGAAAACCGGGCGCTTGGCGCCTGTTTCATTATCTGCGTTCTGATTTTTATCGCAAGGTCGATTCGATAAGTAGGCCTAAATTAACGATGAAACTGGTAGGTTACGGTCTTAAGGCCAACGTGGTTTTTGATCTGCTGACTACTGACGATCAAAACTGACGCGTGGCCGGCGCTGGTAGCGCCACGCTTTGTAACCGAGCTTGAGTGGTATTACCAGAGTGAAAATACCTAGTACAAATATGAAAGCGATACCGAATGACAGTGCGCTGGTCTGTGAATCAAAGGCGATAATCAAAACCCAGATAATGAGTAATACGATGGTGATATACAGCATACCGCGGAACCGCCGCGACAGAACATCGATAACGGATTCAATCGGATCGCCGTAATTGGCCGCGGCGTTCTTTAGTTTTTTCACATCGTCGGGGGTGAACCCGGAACGCAGCAACGCTTTGTCTTTATCTGTCAGCATGGTTAACTCCGTTGTCTTTGAGTCAGTATAGCGAGCAGCTCGGAGAGATAAAATAACTATATAAAAGTGACAAAGCCACGATAAATATGTGCCTTCAGGATAAACAACATCCAACAGCCCGTTATATTTGATATAGCCACAACCTGATTTCAACCTGTTACCGGTATGAATAATATGCCGGTTATCTTTGTACGAGATTGCTGAAATACAGTGTCCGTTCAACCACCCTGAGCTCCTGTATTTATCTCGCCGATCTGCCTCGCGCGAGCCAGAATTCTTCTTTCTTTATTATTGCGATTAACACGTCGCCGCTGGGATAAACTCATGCTCAGCAAGATATTCACGCTCTAGTCGAGCGCGCCATCAATGCGCACCAAAACGGATCGTATCTGCACGATTTTTGCGCTTCCATACCCGCGTCAAGCGTGCTTCATTCCCCCTGATCGCCGTCTGACGGCCGTTTCCCCGCCGGAGAAAACCTGGCACGCGCCCTGCATTGTTATTTGTATAACAGCATTTTGATTAGTGACAACAAAATAACATCGGGGCGGGAAATGACGGAGACAACGGCGTTAGTTGCCAGGATTGAAGCCAGCTTTAGCCAGCAGACGCCGAGCGGTAAACGTATCGCTGGCTGGCTGCTGACGCATATTGCCCAGATTCCGTTCGAAACCGCGGACAGCATCGCCAAAGCGACCGGTACTTCGGGCATTACCGTCGGCCGTTACCTGCGCAGGCTGGGCTATCGCAATCTGGAAGATGTCAAAAGCAGCCTGCGTCATCGGCCGGAGGACCCCTATAAACCCTGGGGCGTGATCGACCGCCTCGACTCATGGCAGCAGCAGCCCGCGTTGCCCGAACGCTTTTCCCAGTCGCTCCAGCTTGAACTGGCGGCGATCGCCCAGGTTTATCAACTGGCGCAGAGCGAAACCTTTGCGCGAGTGAGCCGGCAGCTTGCCGAAGCGGAAGCGGTGTTTATTTTGGGCATCCAGTCCACGCGCGGTATCGCCAACGCTTTTTTCAGCCATCTGGAATATCTGCGCCCCCGCGTCAGCTATGTCGATGGGCTATCGGGCACCTGGGTGGAGTCGCTCAACTCCGAGTTTGACCGTCCTTATCTGGTGGTTACCGACACGCGGGCGTATTCCACCGTCGCCCGGCAATATTGCCGCGCCGCCAGTGAGCGCAACCTGCCGCTGGCGCTGGTCACCGATATCTGGTGCCCGTGGGCGCGGGATTATCCGCTGGATCTGCTGCAAGTGCAGACCGATACCGGCCATTTTTGGGATTCGCTGGCGCCGCTCAGCTGCCTGTTCAATCTGCTGCTTTCCGCGGTCGTGGAGCGGCTCGGCGATCGTTTGGCATCCCGTCTGGCGCTAAACCGCCAACTGCAACAGGAATTTGGACAATTTGAACGTTAAACAGGATTTGTTATATGGATCAAGAGATTGAATTGGTTGATATTGCCGCTGTTTTTCCCTTGGTGCGCATCGACATGAAATATGCCACGGCGGATAACATTACCGGCCAGACCATTTACAGCGAAAATCGCTGTTTGCTGCACCCGGACGCGGCCGAAGCCCTGGGGCGCAGCGTGGAAATCGCCGCGCTGGCGGGCGTCACGCTGCTGCTTTACGACGCCTATCGTCCCAGGAAAGCGCAGGAGTATCTGTGGCTGGCCTGCCCGGACCCGCGGTATGTGGTGGAGGTCTCGCTGGGCTCCAACCATAGCCGCGGCACCGCGGTGGACGTTGCGCTTTGCGACGAAAACGGCCGACTGCTGGATATGGGCACGGAATTTGATGAGATGCATGAGCGCTCTCATCCTTATCACCCCGGCGTGCCGCCTGCGGCGCAGCGCAATCGCCTGTTGTTGAACGCCATCATGTTTGGCGGCGGTTTTGTCGGCATCGCCAGCGAATGGTGGCACTTTGAACTGCCCGGCTCTACGGCCTACCCGCTGTTAAGCGATCGTTTTAGCTGCATCGCACCGCAAAACATAACCATCCCCCATTTACTGTGAAACCAGGAGCACTGCCATGAAGATGACTAGCACAGCAGTTTCGTTGTTTCGACCGGCGCTGATCGCCGCGGTTATCGCCATAAGCGTTACGCCCGTACTGGCGGCGGTGCCGAAAGATATGTTGGTGATCGGCAAGGCCGCCGATCCGCAGACGCTCGATCCGGCGGTCACCATCGATAATAATGACTGGACGGTCACTTACCCCGCCTATCAGCGCCTGGTGCAGTATAAAACGGAAAATGGCAAAGGCTCCACGGAGGTGGAGGGGGATTTGGCCGCCGGCTGGCAGGCTTCCGCCGATGGCAAAGTCTGGACCTTTCAATTGAAAAACGATGCCAAATTTTCCGATGGCGCGCCGGTCACCGCCGAGGCGGTCAAGTTTTCGTTCGAGCGTTTGCTGAGGATTGGGCAAGGGCCGTCGGAAGCCTATCCGAAGGATTTAAAGGTCGAGGTGGTCGACCCCTATACCGTGCGTTTCACGCTCGGTACGCCGTTTGCCCCCTTTCTCTATACGCTGGCCAATGCGGGTGCGGCGATCGTCAACCCGGCGGTGATAAAAGATCGCGGCGCCGATGACGCCAAAGGCTGGCTGGCGGAGAACACCGCGGGCTCCGGTCCTTATATGTTACAGCGCTGGCAGAAAGGGCAGCAGCTGGTGCTGGTTCCCAATCCGCACTATAACGGCGGCAAACCCGCCTTTAAACGCGTTTCGGTGAAGATCATCGGCGAGAGCGCGACGCGTCGCCTGCAGCTTTCCCGCGGCGACATCGATATTGCGGAGTCGCTGCCGATCGATCAGCTGGCGGCGCTGAAAAAAGAGGGAAAAGTGGCGACCAATGAATATCCGTCGCTGCGTGTAACCTATCTCTATCTCAATAACGGCAGGGCGCCGTTAAATCAGGCGGATCTGCGGCGCGCCATCTCCTGGTCGACCGATTACCCGGGCATGGTGAACGGCCTGCTCGGCGGCAACGCCAGGCAGATGCGCGGCCCGATCCCGGAAGGGCTGTGGGGCTACGATGCGCAAGCCATGCAGTACGGCTTCGATGCGCAAAAGGCGCAAGCCGCCTACGACAAGGTGGCCGATAAGCCATCCAGCCTGACGTTTCTCTATTCCGACAACGATGCCAACTGGGAGCCTATCGCCATCTCCACTCAGGCCAGTCTCAAAAATCTGGGCATCAACGTCAGGCTGGAGAAACTGGCTAACGCCACCATGCGCGATCGCGTCGGCAAAGGGGATTACGACATCGCCATCGGCAACTGGAGCCCCGACTTTGCCGATCCCTATATGTTTATGAACTACTGGTTCGAGTCGGATAAGAAAGGCCTGCCGGGAAACCGCGCTTTCTATGACAACAAAACCGTCGACGACCTGCTGAAGAAAGCCGTGGCGACGTCCGATCAGGCCGAACGCAGCAAAAATTATCAGGCGGCGCAGAAGATCGTTATCGATGAGGCCGCCTATGTCTACCTGTTCCAGAAAAACTACCAGGTCGCCCTCAACAAGGAAGTAAAAGGCTTTGTTTTCAATCCGATGCTGGAGCAGGTGTTTAACGTGGCGACCATGAGTAAATAAGAAAATAAGCAAGACGTTTTTAAGGGCCGCCGCCGGCTCTGTTTATTCCTTGACTGGGGGCTTTAACATGACCTTGTGGAGTATTTTACGGCAGCGCTGCTGGGGACTGATACTCGTGGTGGCGGGGGTTTGCGTCATCACCTTTATCATTTCCCACCTGATCCCCGGCGATCCGGCGCGCTTGCTGGCCGGGGATCGCGCCAGCGACGACATTGTTCAGCATATTCGCCAACGGTTGGGGCTGGATCAACCGCTGTATGTCCAGTTTTCCCGCTATGTCGGCGAGTTGCTGCATGGCGATCTGGGGACGTCCATTCGCACCGGGCGTCCGGTGCTGGAGGATTTGCGCACATTTTTTCCCGCCACGCTGGAACTGGCCTTTTGCGCCCTGCTGCTGGCGCTGATGCTGGGCGTGCCCCTCGGCGTGCTGTCGGCGGTGTATCGCGATCGCTGGCTCGACCATTTGGTGCGCTTACTGGCGATCACCGGTATCTCCACCCCCGCGTTCTGGCTGGGGTTGGGGGTGATTGTGCTGTTTTACGGCTACCTTAATGTGCTGCCCGGCGGCGGTCGTCTCGATGACTGGATCGATCCGCCGCTGCGGGTAACCGGGTTTTATACCATCGACTCGCTGCTGGAAGGCAATGGGGAGGCGTTCTGGAACAGCCTGCAACATCTGATTTTGCCCGCGCTGACGCTGGCCTTTGTGCACCTGGGCATTGTGGCGCGCCAAATCCGCTCCGCCATGCTTGAGCAGCTCAGCGAAGATTATATTCGCACCGCGCGCGCCAGCGGTTTACCGGCCTGGCGCGTCATCCTCTGCTATGCGCTGCCCAATGCGCTGATCCCGTCGGTTACCGTTCTGGGGCTGGCCTTGGGCGATCTGCTGTACGGCGCGGTGCTGACGGAAACCGTATTTTCCTGGCCCGGCATGGGCGCTTATGTGGTCTCGTCGATTCAGGCGCTGGATTTCCCGGCGGTGATGGGCTTCGCGGTGGTGGTTTCACTGGCGTACGTGGTGGTCAATCTGGTGGTGGATCTGCTCTATTTATGGATCGACCCCCGCATTGGGCGTGGGGAGGCGGAATGACGATGTTAAGCAACCAGGCGGCGGCGCCCAAAAGCGCGCGGCGACAACGCTGGGGCAAGCGCTTCTGGATGCTGAAAAGCAGCCCGCTGACGCTGGCGGGCGGCGTCATTATGCTGATCGTGCTGCTGTTGATGATCTTTTCGCCCTGGCTGACGCCGCAGGATCCCAACGCCATCGATCTGGCGGCCCGTTTGCAGCCGCCCTCGGCGCAGCACTGGTTCGGCACGGACGAAGTGGGGCGCGATCTGTTTAGCCGCGTGCTAATCGGCAGCCAGCAGTCGGTGGCCGCCGGTCTGGCGGTGGTGCTGTTCTCCGGCATTATCGGCTCGCTGCTGGGCTGTTTTTCCGGCGTCGTCGGCGGCTGGGTCGACGCGTTGATTATGCGCATTATGGACATCATGCTGTCGATCCCCTCGCTGGTGTTGACCATGGCGCTGGCGGCCGCGCTGGGGCCGAGTCTGTTTAATGCCATGCTGGCCATCGCCGTCGTGCGCGTTCCCTTTTATGTCCGTCTGGCGCGCGGGCAGACGCTGGTGGTGCGTCAGTTGGCCTACGTACAGGCGGCTAGAATTTTTGGCGCCACGCGCTGGCATCTGATTAGCTGGCACGTGCTGCGCAATGCGCTGCCGCCGCTGATTGTGCAGGCGTCGCTGGATATCGGCACCGCCATCCTGATGGCCGCCACGCTGGGGTTTATCGGCCTCGGCGCGCAGCAGCCGACGGCGGAGTGGGGGGCGATGGTCGCCAACGGCCGTAACTATGTGCTCGACCAGTGGTGGTATTGCACCTTCCCCGGCGTGGCGATTCTGCTTACCGCCGTCGGATTCAACCTGTTCGGCGACGGCCTGCGCGACCTGCTCGATCCGAAAAGCGGAGGACGCAACTGATGCACGACGACGTTCTGAATATAGATAATTTACAGCTGAGCTTCCCGGTGTATAACGGCGAAGTCAGCGCGCTCAATCAGGTCTCGCTGCAGGTGAAGCGCGGCGAGATTGTCGGCGTGGTCGGCGAGTCCGGTTCGGGCAAGTCGGTTACCGCCATGCTGGCCATGCGCCTGCTGACCCCCGGCAGCTATCGCGTTAACGGCGGCAGCCTTAGCGTTCTCGGAGTGGACGTGCTGAATGCCAGCGAGAAACAGATGCGGCGACTGCGCGGGGCGAAAGTGGCGATGATCTTTCAGGAGCCGATGACGGCGCTCAATCCCACGCGGCGTATCGGCCGGCAGATGACCGATGTGATCCGCCAGCATCAGCCGCTCTCCCGCCAGGCGGCGATCCAGAAAGCCATCGGGCTGCTGAAAGAAATGCAGATTTCCGACGCCGCGCGGGTGATGGAGCGCTATCCCTTTGAGCTGTCGGGCGGCATGCGCCAGCGGGTGATCATCGCGCTGGCTTTCTCCTGCGATCCGCAGCTGATTATCGCCGATGAGCCGACGACGGCGCTGGATGTGACCGTGCAGCGGCAGGTGTTGCGCCTGCTGCAGCGCAAGGCGCGCGCCAGCGGGACCTCGGTGCTGTTTATCAGCCACGATATGGCGGTGGTGTCCCAGCTTTGCGATCGTCTGTACGTGATGTACGCCGGCGCGGTGATTGAGAGCGGCGCGACGCGGGACGTGATCGCCCGTCCCGTCCATCCCTATTCCATCGGCTTGTTGCGCTGCGCGCCGGAAGAAGCGCAACCCCGCGCGCCGCTGCCCGCGATTCCGGGCACCGTACCCAACCTGGCGTCGCTGCCGGTGGGCTGCGCCTTCCGCGATCGCTGCTTTGCCGCCGATGCGCGCTGCGGGCAACGGCCGGCGTTAATATCCTGCGGCGCCGGCGAACAACGCGCCGCCTGCTGGCATCCGCAACGGGAGGTGGAACATGTCTGATATCTTGCTTGAACTACAGGATGTGCACGTCAATTTTCCCGCGCGGAAAAACTGGCGTGGAAAAGTCACCGAACGGGTCCATGCGTTAAATGGCCTGGATTTGCAAATTGTCCGCGGGGAAACCCTGGGGATTGTGGGCGAGTCCGGCTGCGGTAAAAGCACCCTGGCCCAGTTATTGATAGGCATGCTGCAACCCGCCGCGGGAAAGTGCTTTCGCGCCCGCAGCCCGACCTCGTGGCTCGGCAGCGGTATGCAAATGGTATTTCAGGATCCGCTCTCATCGCTGGATCCGCGTTTACCGGTGTGGCGTATTATCACCGAGCCGGTCTGGCTGCAGCGGCACAGCGGCGAACGTGAGCGCCGCGCGCTGGCGGTGGAGCTGGCGGAGCTGGTCGGTATTCGCCCGGAATATCTGGACCGGCTGCCCCACGCCTTTTCCGGGGGCCAGCGCCAGCGTATCTCGATTGCCCGCGCGCTCTCTTCCCAACCCGATATCATCGTGCTTGATGAACCGACGTCGGCGCTGGATATTTCCGTGCAGGCGCAAATCCTCAATTTGCTGGTGAAACTGCAACGGCAGCGCGAACTGACCTACGTGCTGATTTCACATAATGTGTCGGTGGTGCGCCATATGAGCGACCGCGTCGCGGTGATGTATCTCGGGCAAATCGTCGAGCTGGGCGACGCCCAGCAGGTGCTGACCGCGCCGCGACATCCTTATACCCGCCTGCTGCTGGATTCGGTGCCGCGCGTGGATCGTTCGCTGGACGGGGAGATAGAGGATCGTAAAGGCGAGCTGCCGGGCAACCGCGTGTTGCCGCAGGGCTGTTTTTTCCGCGAGCGCTGTCCGCTGGCCGCTGAAGGCTGCGAGCGGCGGCAGCCGATGTCAACCACGGCACAAAATGTGGCCGTTCGCTGCTGGCGCGCCGCCTGACGGGCGACGACCCGGAAAATCACGCCGCAATGCAAGGTTCCCGTTGGCGCGGGAACCTTACGCTATCAACGCGTTATCCGCGGGCTCTTTCCGGCCGCCGAATCCACGCCGTCATAATATTTCCTCGCTTTTCGCGCTAAATACCAACTTAAGTTCCATTTTCTGGCTTGTGCGGGAGATATCTCCTATGCTGAGGCCGTTTTCCCGCCGCCGGGGGGCTCGGCGCTGGCGGGGGTTAGGATTAAGATGAAATCCTGGGCATAGCCGAAGAAAACAGCATTGAGGCCAAGGTCCGCTGTCTTATACTAGCGGGGGTTTTATCAGGCGTGCTTACAGGGGAATAGTTAAGCATTTTAGGCCCATAATTAAGCTGGTTTGGTTTTTTTCCAGCTAACTACGGCGGCAATACGGGATTGACGGAGAAGGTGCTTGCGGCTCAGACGTTCATTAACTATTAAGCAGATGACAGCCGTGTCCGTTGTGGCGCTGGTTACCATCAGTCTGTTTATAGTGATACAGCTTTTTCACTTCGTGAATCAACGGCGTGATGATTATGCCAGGCAGCTGGAGGTCATCGCTTACTCGGTACGCCAGCCGTTGACGGAAGCGGTGCTGCAGGGTGAAGTGCAGCGGGCTGAGGATATTCTGAATAATTTGTTGCCCGTCGGTTTTTTAAGCCGGGCGGATGTGCTGCTGCCTGACGACTTCCAGACGCTGCATGCCAATTTCCCGACGGAACGTCCGGTGCCGCAGTGGATCGCCCGCTTTTTTAAACTGCCGATACGTATCTCGGTGCCGCTGTATTCCCCGCCGCAGACGCAGTATTCGACGCCGTTGGCGCATCTGGTGCTGCAGGCCGACTCTTATCGCATGTTCCAGTTTATTGTCAGTACGTTTTCGATCATGCTGGCAACCTATCTGCTGTTGGCGCTGATTTTGTCCGTCGCCATTACCTGGTGTATGAATCGGCTGATGGTGTATCCACTGCGGGCGATTATTACCGAATTAAAGAATCTGCCGGCGCAGCGGATCGCCCACCATCAGCTGACGCTGCCGGCCTGGCATCAGGATGACGAGATCGGCGCGCTGGTGCGCTGCTATAATCGCAATCAGCAACTGCTGGAACAGTCGCTTTTTGCCGCCCAGTATGAGCTCGCCGATAAAGCGGCCTTTGTTCTCCATCTGGAGCAGTGGCTGGCGGAAAGCGCGCCGTTCAGCCTTATGGTTATCGGCCTTGAACCGCTATCGGCCGATGGCGAAGGCAGCGGCGTTGAGGTTTACCATACTTTGGTTAATCAGCTAAAAGCGGCGGTCAATCAGCAGCAGGAAGGACGGCGTATTTTATTGGCCCGTCTGGACAAGGATGAGTTCGCGGTGCTGGGAAGGCCGCTGGCGAGTGCGGAACAGGCGCAAGCCTGGGCGCGGAACGTCACGCTGCAAATCAATGCGCCGTTTACGCCGGCCGGCGGTCAATCATCCCCGTATTTCTCCGGCGTTGGTCTTCGCCACGTTGACCCGTCGTCCGGTAAAGAGGCCGGGAGCGCGGCGCTGCTGCTTGCGCAGGCGCGTCTGGCCATGCAGTTGGCCCGCCATAAAGGGAACAATGGCATTCACGTTTTTCAGCAATAATTCCGTATCATGTTACAAATAAATTGCGTCATTGTTTAATGATTACTGCTACTGAAGCGATTCCGCTCTTATTTTTAACCTGCTGTTCACAAACTAAAGTTATAAAACATATCCAGACTATTACTGCGGTGTTATTTTCCGGCGCAACCACAGGTGGTGTTTATTATACTTACTTTATCGTCCACCTGTGTTTCCCCACCATAGGACGTGCGTATGAAAACATCTATTTTTAAAAGTCTTTATTTTCAGGTGCTTACTGCCATTACGGTAGGGATACTGTTGGGCCATTTCTATCCGGAAATCGGCGAGCAGATGAAGCCGCTGGGCGATGGATTTGTAAAATTAATTAAAATGATCATCGCCCCGGTCATCTTTTGTACCGTGGTGACCGGTATTGCCGGCATGGAAAGCATGAAGTCAGTGGGTAAAACCGGCGCGGCCGCCCTGCTGTATTTTGAAGTTGTCAGTACGATTGCCCTGATCATCGGCCTGATAGTGGTCAACGTGGTAAAACCAGGCGCCGGCATGAATATCGATCCCGCCTCTCTGGATGCCTCCGCCGTCGCCGTTTATACCCAGCAGGCATCGCAGCAGGGGCTGATCCCGTTCCTGCTGGATGTGATCCCTTCAAGCGCGGTAGGCGCCTTCGCCAGCGGCAATATTCTCCAGGTGCTGCTGTTTGCGGTGATGTTTGGCTTTGCGCTGCATCGTCTGGGCGAAAAAGGCAAAATGATCTTTGACGTGATCGAAAGTTTCTCCAGGGTGATTTTCGGCATTATCAATATGATCATGCGTCTGGCTCCTTTAGGCGCGTTCGGCGCCATGGCGTTCACCATCGGCAAATATGGGCTAGGGACGTTGGTGCAGTTGGGCCAGCTGATCGCCTGCTTCTATATAACCTGTCTGCTGTTCGTATTCCTGGTGCTGGGCAGTATCGCCAAAGCCACCGGCTTCAGCATCCTCAAGTTCATCCGCTATATCAAAGAAGAGCTGTTGATCGTGCTGGGGACCTCCTCTTCCGAATCGGTGCTGCCGCGCATGCTGGAGAAGATGGAGAAAGTCGGGTGTAAGAAGTCGGTGGTCGGTCTGGTGATCCCGACGGGCTACTCGTTCAATCTTGACGGTACGTCCATCTACCTGACCATGGCGGCGGTGTTTATTGCGCAGGCGACCAACAGCCATATGGATGTCTGGCACCAGATTACCCTGCTGGTGGTTTTGCTGCTCTCTTCCAAAGGGGCGGCGGGCGTTACCGGCAGCGGATTTATCGTGCTGGCCGCCACGCTCTCGGCGGTAGGCCATCTGCCGGTGGCGGGGCTGGCGTTGATTCTGGGCATTGACCGCTTTATGTCGGAAGCCCGCGCGCTGACCAACCTGATTGGCAATGGCGTGGCCACCATCGTCGTCGCGAAGTATTGCCATGAGCTGGATTCGAAGCAGATGGATGCGGTACTTTCCGGCAAGGATGATGATAAAGGCGGTAAAACCACGCAGCCGACCACGCTGTCATAATCCTCGCTTTTCCCTTGACCTTTCCCCACCGCACGCTGGCGCGGTGGGGAAGGTTTGCCGGGTGCGACTCTGCGGTTTCCGCCTCGCCGAATGCCTTATTTCCTCTTCTCCTGCAGCGGAAAACGTCTGCGCACCACCACATAGAACAGCGGTATAAAAAAGACGGCCAGGATGGTCGCGGATAGCATGCCGCCGATAACGCCGGTGCCTACCGCATGCTGGCTGGCGGAGCCCGCGCCGTTGCTGGTTGCCATCGGCAGCACGCCGAAAATAAACGCCAGCGAGGTCATCAGTATCGGCCGCAGCCGCTGGCGCGACGCTTCCAGCGTCGCCTCGACCAGATCCCGCCCGCGCTGGTTCATCTCATTGGCGAACTCGACGATCAGGATGGCGTTCTTCGCCGCCAGGCCGATAACGGTCAACAGCCCCACCTGGAAATAGACGTCGTTCTCCAATCCCCGGCCCAGGGTGGCGAGCAGCGCGCCCAGCACGCCGAGCGGCACCACCAGCATCACGGAAAAAGGCACGGTCCAGCTTTCATACAGCGCCGCCAGACACAGGAACACCACCAGCAGCGAAATGGCGTACAGCGCCGGCGTCTGCGCGCCGGTCAGCCTTTCCTGATAGGACATGCCCGACCACTCCAGGCCGAGGCCCGGCGGTAATTTTTCCACCAGCGCTTCCATGATATCCATGGCGGTTCCGGTGCTGACGCCCGGCGCGGCCTCGCCGACGATTTCCAGCGAGGAGTAGCCGTTATAACGTTCCAGGCGCGGCGAATCGCTCTCCCATGAGGTTTGCGCGAAAGCGCTGAAAGGCACCATTCCGCCATCGCCGTTGCGCACATACCATTTGCCGATATCGTCCGGCTGCATGCGATATTTGGCGGCGGCCTGAACATAGACTTTTTTCACCCGTCCGCGATCGATGAAATCATTGACGTAGGTGGAGCCCCAGCCGGTTTGCAGCACGTTGTTGATATTGTCGACCGACACGCCCAGCGCCTGCGCCTTGCGCTGGTCGGTATCAATTTTCAGCTGCGCGTTATCATCCAGACCGTTATGCCGCACCCGGGTCAGGCGCGGGTCACCGTCGGCCATGGCCAACAGCTGGTCGCGCGCCTGCATCAGTTTATCGTGGCCCAGCCCGCCGTGATCCTGCAATTGCATGGTAAAGCCGGCCGCGTTGCCCAGGCCGGTTATCACCGGCGGGCTGTTGGCGATAACCCGGGCCTCTTTGATGTCGCGGAAGGCCCTGGTGGCGCGCTCGATAATGGCAAAAGAGGTGTCTTGCGCCCTGGTGCGCTCGTCCCAGTCTTTCAGGCGCACGAACAGGCGGGCGACGTTCTGTCCGTTGCCGCCGGGGCCGGCGCCGACGGTGGCGAATACCGATGTGACATTCTCTTTTTCTTCGCTGAGGTAATACTGCTCGATCTTTTGCACCACTTTTAACGTCTGCTGCTGCGTCGAACCGGGCGGCAGCTGCACCTGCGTCATAAAGACGCCCCGATCTTCCTGCGGCAGAAATGACGTCGGCAGCCGGATAAACAGCAACGCCATAATGCCGATAACGCCAAGATAAAGCAGCATCCAGCGGGCGCTGCGGCGCAGGATTTTCGCCACGCCCCGTTCATAGCGCAGCGTACCGCGGTTGAAAACGCGGTTAAACCAGCCGAAAAAGCCTTTGCGGCCGTGATGCTGGCCTTTGGCCAGGGGCTTGAGCAGGGTGGCGCACAGCGCCGGGGTGAGGATCATCGCTACCAGCACCGACAGGATCATCGATGAAACGATGGTAATGGAAAACTGGCGGTAGATCGCCCCGGTCGTCCCGCCGAAAAAGGCCATCGGCACGAAAACCGCCGACAGAACCAGCGCGATCCCCACCAGCGCGCCCTGAACCTGCCCCATCGACTTGCGCGTCGCTTCCCGCGGGGAAAGCCCTTCCTCGCTCATAACGCGCTCGACGTTTTCCACCACCACAATGGCGTCGTCCACCAGCAGCCCGATGGCCAGCACCATCGCGAACATGGTCAGGGTATTGAGGCTGAATCCGCAGGCGTAAAGCACCGCAAAGGTGCCCAGCAGCACCACCGGCACGGCGATGGTGGGGATCAGGGTGGCGCGGAAGTTCTGTAAAAACAGATACATCACCAGGAAAACCAGCAGTATCGCTTCAAACAGGGTTTTCACCACGTCGATGATGGAAGCCTTGACGAAAGGCGAGGTTTCAAAGGCGATTTTGGCTTCCAGGCCGCGGGGAAAGTAGGGCGACAGCTCCGCGATACGGGCGCGCACCAGTTTGTCCGTCTCCAGTTCGTTGGCGCCGGCGGCCAGTTTTATCCCCAGGCCGGACGCCGCCTGGCCGTTATAGCGGCTGAGGATGTCATACCTTTCCGCGCCAAGCTCGACGTCGGCGACGTCGCCCAGCGTTACCGCGGAACCGTCGCGGTTGACGCGCAGGGTGATATCGCGGAATTGCTGCGGGGTCTGCAACAGTGACTGGGCATTGATGGCGGCGTTCAATGTCTGATTATCCACCGACGGCGTGCCGCCCACCTGACCGACGGAAACCTGACTATTCTGCGACGCGATGGCCGCCACCACATCCTCGGTGGTAAGCGAGTAATCGGCCAGCTTCAAGGGGTCGAGCCAGATGCGCATCGCATACTGCGAGCCATAGGCGTCCACTTCGCCGACGCCGTTGATGCGGCTGAGCGGCTCCTGAATATTGCTGGCGACATAGTCCGAAATATCCTGCCTTTCCATGCTGCCGTCGGTGGAAACAAAGGCGATCATCAGGATATTGCTTTCGCCGGTTTTACTGACCGTCACCCCCTGTTGCTGCACCGCCTGCGGCAGTTTTCGCTGGGCGGATTGCAGCTGATTCTGCACCTGCTGGCGGGCTTCGTTCGGATTGGTTCCCGCTTCAAAGGTGAGCGTTATCCTTGCCTGTCCGGTATTACTGCTGTCGGAAGCCATATACATCAAATTATCCAGCCCGGTCATGCTCTGCTCGATAATCTGCGTAACGGTATTCTCAATGGTTTGGGCGGAAGCGCCGGGATAGTTGGCGCTAATGCGCACGCTGGGCGGCGCGAGGTCGGGGTATTGCTCGACGGGCAGTGAAACGATCGCCAGCGTACCGCACAAGCTGAGTATAATTGCCAATACCCAGGCAAAGATGGGGCGATCGATAAAAAAATTCGCCATCGAAATGCAACTCCTCGGCAGTGTTGTACAGGCGGTGAACGGGCAACAACAATCACTGGCGCAAAACGCGTCAGTTGTAAATCACTTTATCCGCTAACGTTCGGAGAATCGTGGAAAAATTAAGGAGAAAGTGTAAATTATCGTCGTAAAATGTCGGTCTGTGTATGCCGTCCGCAATTTATCGGCCGCATTAGGCATGGCGCCGCTTCAGGCGGGGCCGCCTGCGGACGCGCGCCTTTATCCGCTAAGACACCGCGCCTGACGCCAATCTGTTGAAGTTCAATGCTTCTCCTTTCTGAATATTATTTCGCCCAGTGCAGTGACATAGATAAAAGCGCGTGGTCCAAGGGAATGGTACACTTCGCCTCTTTCATTTTCCGTTATGCATCCATGAGAGTGTTTGGTGGCAAACGCAAGGCCACTATGATGATCAACGACAATCACGTTATGTTTTGCATAGTTATTAAGTAGGGGTTCACATGCAGGGCACCAAAATAGGTCTTTTAGTTGGTGGAGTTTTGCTGGCCGTGATCGGCGGCAACGTGCAGGCTGAAACACTACAACCCGATCCTGCCTGGCTGCAGGGTAAACTTGATAATGGTTTTACCTGGCAGTTACTGACTACGCCGCAGCGTCCGGGCGACAGGGTCGAGTTACGCCTGTTGGTAAATACCGGCTCGCTGGTGGAAAACGCCCAGCAAATCGGGTTTGCGCATTTTCTTCCCCGCCTGGCGTTAACGCCAGGCGATAATTTTTCGGCCGCGCAGTTGCCTTCCCTATGGCAACAGCAAGACAAGGCTACGCGTTCTCTGCCGCCGGCCGTCACCTCATATGATTTCACTTTTTACAACCTGAGCCTGCCGAATAACCGGCCGGAACTGCTGAAGGAAGCCTTAAACTGGCTGTCGGAAACCGCCGGACGGCTGGCTATCAGCGATCAGCATATCCATGCGGCATTAAACCTGCCCGATCCGGTGGCGCAATTCCCGATTAATCCGCAGGATCCCGCCTGGCGTTATCGATTGAAGGGTTCTTCGCTATTGGCTCACGATCCCGGACAGGCGGTGAAAACGCCGCTAAACCTTGAGCAGCTGGAGCAATTTTATAAAACCTGGTATACGCCGGACGCCATGACGCTGTATATCGTCGGCCATGTCGATCAGCGCGGCATTGTCGATCAAATCGGTAAAGCTTTCTCATCTCTGCAGGGTAAACGCGAAACCCCCGCGCCGGTGCCGACGCTAAGCCCGTTGCCGCCTCAGGCTATCAGCCTGATCAATAACAACGTTCAGCAGGATACCTTGTCATTGGTCTGGGATACGCCGTGGCACCCGATTCGCGACTCCGAGGCGTTGGCCCGATACTGGCGCAGCGATCTGGCGCGGGAAGCCCTGTTCTGGCATGTGCAGCAGGCGTTGCAAAAAAGTCAGCAGAAAGAGAACAACCTGCGTTTCGACTGTAACGTGCTTTATATCCGCGCGCAGTGCGCCATTCATATGGACGTTCCCGATAGCGACAGCGTGATGCCGGGCATGACCTTTATGGCTCAGACATTGGCGGCGCTGCGGGATAACGGGCTGACGCAGCAGGAGTTTGACGCTCTGATAACGCGTAAAACGGACGAACTGGGCAAACTGTTCGCCACCTATGCCCGCACCGGCACCGATGTGCTGATGGATCAGCGTTTGCGCTCGCAGCGCAATGGCGTGGTGGATATCGCGCCGGAGCAGTATCAGAAACTGCGGCAGGCTTATCTCTCTTCGTTGACGCTGGATACGCTGAATCAGGCGTTGCAGCAGCAGCTTTCACAGGAAGCCACGCTGATGCTGATACAACAGCTGGGTGAGCCGGAAGTGAATATGAAGGAGCTTCAGGCGGCCTATAGCCGGATAATGACGCCGGATGCCGCCGCGCCGGAAGAGGAACCTAAACCGCAGAATGAAGCGGCGGCGCCCGCCGCGCAATAATCTCAGACGGCAGGGCGCGTAAACGGCCTGCCGGCGCCTCAGGCCGGCATCGCCTCCGGCGGGATAATCGCCCCGCGATGCTGGATAACCGTGCTGGCGGTCAGGTGGCCGCGCAGCGCGGCTTCCCGCGCGCCGCCGCCGTTCAGACGCACCGCCAGATACCCGGCGCTGAAAGAGTCGCCCGCGGCGGTGGTATCGACCACTTTCTCTTTCGGCAGCTTTACGGCGGGAACGTCGATCAATTCCTGGCCCCGTTGCGAAACGAGGCAGGCGTCGGCGCCGCGCTTGATCACGATTTCCGTTACGCCTAAACCGTGCGTGCGTTCAAGCACGGCGCCGACGGGCTGGGTTCCCCACAGCATATCTTCATCATCCAGCGTCAGGAAGGCGATATCGGTGCAGGACAACTGGTCGGTATAGGCTTGCTGCGCCTCTTCCCGGCTTTGCCACAGGCGCGGACGATAGTTGTTGTCGAAAATAACCTTACCGCCGTTGGCGCGGCAGGCGCGCAATAAGGAGAAAAGACGCTGACGGCTTGCGTTATTGAGGATCGCCAGGCTGATGCCGCTCAGATAGAGATACTCAAACCGCGCCAGACGCCGGCAGATTTTTTCGGCGTCGGCGCTATCCAGCCAGTAACGGGCGGCGGCATCGTTGCGCCAGTAGTAGAACCTGCGCTCGCCGCCGCCGTCGGTTTCGATAAAATATAAACCGGGCAGTTTGTTTTCCATCCGCTGGGTAAGATCGGTGTTTACCCCCTCTTTTTGCCATGCGGCAATCATCTCTTCACTGAAGCTGTCGGTGCCGAGCGCGGTAACGTAGTGCACGCCCAATGCCTCGGGCCTGACCTGACGCGCAATATACACGGCGGTATTCAGCGTATCGCCGCCAAAGCCGCGGTTAAGCTCCGTACCTTTTTGCGACAGTTCGATCATGCATTCGCCGATTACGGCAATGTTATTGGTTGTCATCACTGCTGGCCTGTTTGAAATAAAGAAGACGTCGGTAAAATGCGGCAATTACCGTCAGTCTCAACATAACGAGACGCTGAGTCAATAGTCTTGAAATGCTGTTTTATTTTTTCATGACAGGGATCGGAAAACCAGCGCTTTCCGATCCCTTTTCCCAGGCAATGAAATCTGCCGGACGCCTATCGCCGGCGCGCTATTTCGGCGCCTTGTCCTGCCGTTGATTACGGTCCGTCGAGGTATCGCCTTTATAATTCGCGGTGGCGATCCAGGCGGCGCAGAATAGCGTCAGCCGGGCGAACAGATAGAAAAATGCCATCAGGCCGATAACGGAACCGAAAGCGGCTCCGGAAGGGGAGCTCGCCAGTTTAGGCAGCGCGACGGTCATGGCGAATTTAATGGCTTCGAAACCGATGGCGGCGATCAAGGTGCCGCGGAACAGCGCCTTACGTTTGGGCTTATGCCGCGGCAACACAAAGAAGATCCATAAAAACAACAGGTAGTTGGCGAAAATGGAGATCGACAGGGCGATCAGGGTCAGCGCGGGGCGCAGCCATTCAATGCCCCCCAAACCCAGCGCATTGACGATAATATCCTGCGCCGTTCCGGCGACGGATGTCAGGAACAGCGTCACGACCAGCGCCACCATCAGCCCGGTGAGAGACAGAAAGTCCCGCGTATATTGAAAGTAAATCTTCTCCTCATCCTGCGGGTTGCGCTCCCAGACGTCGCGCGACTGCGCGCGGATGGCCTCGCGTAAATTTCCCATCCAGCTGATGCCGGAATAAAGGGCGATAAGCAGCCCGGTGATCCCGACGGTGGTGCGTTGCTGAATGGCGGTATTCACCGTATTTTTCAGCGTATTCGCCAGATTGGGATCGCTGATGCTGTTGACGATGCGGTTAATCAACTCGGTCAGCAGGTCCGGGTTGGAGGCCAGCACAAAACCCACCGCGGCAAAGGAGACCATGAGTATCGGTATCAGCGACAGAAAAGAAAAATAGGTGATCGCCGCGCCGAACTGATTGCCCATCCGGTCGTTAAAGCGTTCGCCCGCACGGATCACGTGCGCCACGCTGGGAATGGCCTGAATACGTTGCACCCACCGTTGAGTCCGGGTCACAAGGGTGCGTGGCGGTGCCGGTTTATCTTCCGTCGGTGCCGGATGAGAATGATGTTCCGGGTCTGCCGGTACTGGCATTGATCTTCTCCTGCGGTCAGGGTTGCTGTGAGATTGATTATAACCAACAATATGAGAATGTTACGGCAATCGCCGAATTACCGCCGTTTCGCTGGGTCAATCGCCGCAGTGAGAGTGGACTCACGTTTAAATCCCTATATTTTGTGTTGAAATGTCGGCAGGTGCTTAGCCGTTCAATAATTCACCTGCCGGTGCGGATTTCATCACGCTCCTATGAAATATTCCAATGCCAGTAGTGATGAAACGCAGTGGTTTTATCCAGGTCATCCGACGAATTATCCAGCGTATTTTTTTATCGTGATTTACCGTTTTTGAACATGGAGATAATTCAATGAGCAAAAAACCAATATCCGATCCGCAGAGCCGCCGTCATTTTCTGAAATCGACCGGCGCCGTTATCGGCGCGCTGGGGGGCATGGCGTTATCCCGACCGGCGCAGGCGGTGCCCGGCCCGGTGCCGATACCGCAGAAGTGGGACACCACGGTGGACGTGCTGATTGTCGGCACCGGGTTCGCCGGGCTGGCCGCCGCGATTGAAGCGCGTAACGCCAAGGCGAGCGTACTGATTATTGACAAGATGCCCCTGCTGGGGGGGAATTCCGTGCTTAACGGCGGGGATCTGGCCGCGGCGGGATCCAAAATGCAAAAAGAAGCAGGCATTCAGGATTCGCCGGAGCTGATGTATCAGGACATGATGAAAGCGGGCAGCTGGCTTAACTATCCTGAACTGGCCAAAACCGTGGCTGAACATTCGGTGGAAGCCCTCGAATGGGCGCAGAGTATCGGCGCGGAGTTTAACGTCGTCAACTACCACGGCGGCCATTCGGTGAAGCGCGCGCACCAGCTGGCGCAGCGTTCCGGCTCGGGCCTGATTATGAAACAGCAGCAGAAGGCCAAAGAGCTGGGCGCGGTGATTGAACAGCGCACCAAACTGCTGCGCCTGATCGTCGATCCGGACGGCAGGGTTATCGGGGCCGAAGTCAAACGGCGCTACAAATTTCCAGACGAGGACTCCGGCGATATCGCCTATATCCGCGCCGTCAAGGGCGTGGTGCTGGCATCCGGCGGGTTTTCTCAAGGGGTGGCGTTACGCCAGATGTATGATCCCAGACTGACCGAGGAGTTCACCTCCACCAATCATCCGGGGGCCACCGGCGAGGCGATTATGGCGGCCTGCATGGTGGGCGCGCTGGATACGCAGATGGACTGGATCCAACTGGGGCCCTGGACCAGCCCAGACGAACAGGGGTTCGGCTATGTCCCGCAGTTTGTGGAGCGTATCGTCGGCTACGGGCTGATGGTTGATCCCGCCAGCGGAAAACGCTTCTTCAAAGAGACGGGCAACCGTAAGGAACGCGCCGATGCGATTATCCTGCTGGGTCATCCGGCGGTGATTATCGCCGATAAAACCAATACCATGAACATGGTCGATCCGGGACAGCGGGAGGGCGCGTTGAAAAACGGATCGTTAAAAATGTTCAACACCCTTGAAGAGCTGGCGCAGGCCTATCAGATGCCGGTGGCGGCATTTACCGAACAGGTGAAACGCTGGAATTCGTTTATCGAGCAGCGTAATGAACAGGATCCGGACCTTGGCTGTATGATCTTCAAGGATGCCGCGCCTAACGTCACGCCGCCGTTTTACGCCGCGCGCCTGTGGCCGCGGGTGCACCACACCATGGGCGGGCTGGCGATCAACAAGGATGCCCAGGTAATCGGCTTCGATCTCAAGCCTATCCCCGGCCTGTATGCCGCCGGTGAAACCGTCGGCGGCGTGCATGGCGCGGTCAGGCTCGGCAGCGTCGCCATGACGGACTGCATTGTCTTCGGCCGCATCGCCGGGAAAAACGCCGCGCTTACCGCCTGAGCGTGAAAGGCTCGCGGCCGCCAAACGGCGATGTCGGCTATTGCGAATCCGCGCCGGGACTGGAGGCGGGATGGAATTTATTAATGTGGAAAAATTGTGCAAATTTGTGTGGGTCTTGCGCATGCAAAGACACTGTAGAATTTGACTCAAAATTACCAGTAAGGTAACGTTGGCGTATTCATTTAAAGGCTTTCAAAAGCTGTTTAAAAGCCATTTGAAAGTTATTCAAATGATGATTTTTGAAGCTAAGCTCGTCTTATTGGGCTTGCTTTTATAAGAGGAGGTAACACAAGTGAGTAAGATGTTTGATGAATTTGATGGTTTCTAAGCCGAAGTTAACCTCTGTGAGGCGGGGCATGATAACCCCGCCTTTTTTATGGATGATGAACAATTCATGGATGATGAATAATGACTTTTGACGCAGCAATCCTTCAGATAATTAGCAATTTACTGGTGTTTTTTGGTGTGCTGGTCGCCATTTTCGCGATCATCTATAACGTGCGTACTGCGAAAAAAACACAGACGGCAAACTTTCTTTTTGAAAGTCGCCAGGATGTAAAATACACCGAGTCACTTCATGTGTTGAAACAAGCTCATCGGTCTAATAAATCTTTTCGGGCTTATGTTTTTCCCTCTGATGATAAGCAGATTACTGAAGAAGATATGGACGAACGACGTAAATTTCAGTACATCCTGAATTTTTACGAAAGGGTAGCCGTCAGCATTAGGGAGGGCATCTACGATGAAAAGATGATAAAGCGTACATCTTTTTCGACAGTCATTGAAACCTATGACATTGCAGAGCCCTTAATAAAAGCTATACGCGAAAAAATTAACTCAGAAACTACCTATCAAGAATTTGAATGGCTTGTTAAACGGTGGAAAGCAAAACCACTCGAGAAGAACTAGCGGCCTCTTTTTTACATCGATGATTCGGTAATCACCCCAAAAAAAAAGCCCTCCGTCATGGAGGGCAAAAGACAGGGATGGTGTCTATGGCAAGGAAAATGGTATCTATTACTCGAACTACACTACTCACTCACTGCTAGGGGTTACTACTCGTTCACGCCCGGTGATTGACTTGGCGCCTGGTTAAACAGGGATATCTGCTGCTGCATCTCTTTCATGCGCTGCCGGTGTTTCTGGTCTAAAATCTCTTTCTGCTCGCTGGTCAGAAGGTTATACATCTGGTTGCGCACCCGGGTCATCTGAATCTGACGCTCAATCTGTACCTGGGTCATCCTGGTTATCTGAGCGCGAACCGCGGCTTCATCAAATCGGTTGGCGATAACCAGCTTATGCATGGTTTCAATATCTTCGGTATTAAACGCCGGAGCGTCCTGACGGCCCTGATGCATCAAATCGCGCATCTGCTGGCGTTGCTGAACGCTTAACTTCACGCCGTCAAACATCCCTTGCTGACCGGGAATTCGTTTGATGGCCGAGTCATCCTGACAGCCATTCACAGACGCCCCCTCGATACCCGCTGCAAATGCAGTGAAAGAGCTCAGCATCAGCAGTGAGGCAAGAGATAACGTTGTGACTTGATGCATCAATAATTCCCCGGTCGGCGTGCTGTTCTGTGAATCAATGAGCATCAGTCTAATCGTCTTGCTGCAAACATGCGTCAGAGGATGTAAAACTACGTAAAGTCATGGAATAGCGCTAATCTATGACGTATTTTGCCTCTGGAGGTAGATAAAACATGAATAAGATCCTGTTGGTTGATGACGATAGAGAGCTAACCTCTTTATTAAAAGAATTGCTCGAAATGGAAGGTTTTAACGTCGTTGTCGCCTATGACGGCGAGCAGGCGTTAAACGTATTGGATAGTACGGTCGATCTGCTATTGCTGGATGTGATGATGCCGAAGAAAAACGGTATCGATACCTTAAAAGAGTTACGCCAGCAGCATCAGACGCCGGTGATCATGTTAACCGCCCGCGGCAGCGAGCTGGACCGGGTACTGGGTCTGGAGTTAGGCGCGGACGATTATCTGCCTAAACCCTTTAACGACCGCGAACTGGTGGCCCGTATCCGCGCCATTTTGCGGCGCTCCAACTGGACGGATCAGCAACAGTCCGGCGAATCCAGCGCTCCCACGCTGGAGGTTGACGGTCTGCGGCTCAATCCGGGCCGGCAGGAAGCCAGCTTCGATGAAACCGTGCTGGATCTGACCGGCACCGAATTCACGCTGCTGTATCTGCTGGCGCAGCGGCTGGGCCAGGTTGTCTCGCGCGAGCACCTGAGTCAGGAGGTGCTGGGCAAGCGGCTTACGCCGTTTGACCGCGCCATTGATATGCATATCTCCAATCTGCGGCGCAAATTACCGCAGCGCAAAGATGGGTTGCCGTGGTTTAAGACATTACGCGGACGAGGTTACCTGATGGTGTCTGCTGCATGATTAACAGCCTGACCGCGCGCATTTTCGCGATTTTCTGGCTGACGCTGGCGCTGGTGCTGATGCTGGTGCTGATGGTGCCGAAGCTCGATTCCCGCCAGCTCACCGCGTTGCTGGAAAGCGAGCAGCGGCAAGGCATTATGCTGGAGCAGCATATCGAGGCCGATCTGGCCAACACCCCGGCCAACGATTTGCGCTGGTGGGTGAGGTTATTCTGGGTGATTGAGAAATGGGCGCCGCCGGGGCAGCGGCTGTTATTGGTGACCAGTGAAGGGCGGGTGCTTGGCGCGCAGAAAAGCGAAACGCAGATTGTGCGCAATTTTATCGGCCTGTCCGACAACGCCGATCATCCGCAAAAAAAGAAATATGGCCGCGTGGAGCTGCTGGGGCCGTTTTCCATCCGCGACGGCGAGGATAACTACCAGCTTTACCTGATCCGCCCGGCGAGCAGTTTACAGTCGGATTTTATCAACCTGTTGTTCGACCGGCCGTTGCTGCTGTTGATCTTCACCATGCTGATCAGCTCGCCCTTGTTGTTATGGCTTGCCTGGAGCCTGGCCAAGCCGGCGCGTAAACTGAAATACGCGGCGGACGAAGTCGCGCGGGGCAGCCTGCGTCAACACCCTGAGCTGGAGGCCGGACCGCAGGAGTTTCTGGCGACGGGGGTCAGTTTTAACCAGATGGTCAGCGCGCTGGATCGCATGGTCACCGCCCAGCAACGCCTGCTGTCGGATATTTCACACGAACTGCGCACTCCGCTTACCCGTCTGCAGCTTGCCACCGCATTGCTGCGCAGGCGTCAGGGGGAAGGCCATGAGCTCGCCCGCATCGAAACCGAGACCCAGCGGCTGGACGGCATGATTAATGACCTGCTGGTGCTGTCGCGCAATCAGCATAAGAACGAGCTCACCCGCGAATTTATCCGCGCCGACGAACTGTGGGGCGATGTGCTGGATGACGCCCGTTTTGAAGCGGAACAAATGGGGAAAACGCTGGAGGTGCCCTATCCGCCGGGGCCGTGGACGCTGTATGGCAATCCCGCCGCGCTCGACAGCGCGCTGGAAAATATTGTCCGCAATGCGCTGCGTTATTCCCATCATCATATTGAAGTCGCTTTCTCCGTTGATAATCAGGGCATTACCATCAAAGTGGACGATGACGGCCCCGGCGTCAGCCCGGAAGATCGCGAGCAGATCTTCCGTCCGTTTTATCGCACCGATGAAGCCCGCGATCGGGAGTCGGGCGGTACCGGGTTAGGTCTGGCCATCGTGGAAACGGCGATCTCGCAGCATAAGGGCTGGGTGAAAGCGGAAGATAGCCCGCTGGGCGGCCTGCGGCTGGTTATCTGGCTGCCGCTGGACCAGCGCTAGCATGCAGGGTAATAGGAATACGTCCCAAGCCGCTAGGCGCGCCCGCCGAAGCCGTTCTGCCGCCAGGCTTCATAGCTGATGATGGCGACCGCGTTCGACAGGTTGAGGCTGCGGCTCTCCGGCTGCATGGGGATGCGGATACGGAAGTCCGCGGCAAAGCCGTTGCGGATATCATCCGGCAGACCGGCGGTTTCCGAGCCGAACAGCAGCACGTCGCCCGGCTGATAGGCCGGCCGGTCGTAAGGTCGGCTGCCTTTGGTGGTGCAGGCGAAAATGCGCCGTCCGGCGACCGCCGCCAGAAAATCCTGATAATTTTTATGGCGGCAGACGTTGGCCAAATCGTGATAATCCAGCCCCGCCCGGCGCAGCTTCTTCTCGGCAAAATCAAAGCCCAGCGGTTCAATCAGGTGCAGCGCGCAGCCGTTATTGGCGGCCAGACGGATGATATTGCCGGTATTCGGCGCGATTTGTGGCTCGTAGAGCGCAATATGAAACATGGGATAACTTCAATGCCAGGAAAAATTCCGTCGCAGTATATAACATTCCCGGTGGGCGACCCAAAGCCTGACGGAGACGGAATACGGATAACTTTGCGCGACGTTTCCGCTGACAGCGATTACACTGATCTTAACGGAGTCGATGGCATTCGCCTGAATGCAGGCGATTCCGAATAGATAGACGGTTTGGCGCATTCCGCGCCCTGGAGGACCGAATGAAACGCGCAATCAAACTGACGGCATTATCGCTTGCCTTATTATCTTTGCCGCTGTTCACGCTGGCCGACGCCGTGAAGGCGCCATCGGTGAAACAGCAGCAGTATGAAAACGGCATCAATAGCCAGAAGCAGTTGCAACAGCGTATGCAGCAGAATCAACAATTGCAGAAACAACAGCTGAATCAGCAATTACAGCAGCGCAATAGCCAGCTACAGCAACAGCAAAGACAGCAGTTACAGCAGGAGCAGCAACGAAGCGCTCAGCAAAAGATGCTGCCGCAGTAACAGACGCGCTAACGTCCCGCACGCACCGCTATAATCGCACGCCCATCAGGGTCAGGATCAGCGGGGTGGTCAATGCCGCCAGCGCCGTCGACATCAGCAGGCTTGACGCCACCGGAGCGCCCAGCACGTTGAACTGGCGCGACATCAGATACACGTTCACCCCCACCGACATCGAGCCCAGCAATACCACCGCCCGCGTCTCCATTTCCGGCAGGCCGAGCGCCAGCGCGATGCCCCAAATCACCAGCGGCTGCACCAGCAGCTTGATGGCGCAAATGGCGCCGCTGATCTGCCAGCCCTCGCGGATCTGGTATTCCGCCAGCCCCATCCCCAGGGCAACCAGCGATAGCGGCATCGCAATCTGCCCCAGCATGTTCAGCGGCTGGTCGACGTAAAACGGCAGGGACAGACCGGTCAGGCTGAACGCCGTCCCGGAAATAATGCCGATAATCAACGGGTTTTTCAGCACCCCCAGCGCGGTTTTGGTAAACCCCTGCAGCGAAAGCGCCCCGTTGCGCGCCCACTCCACCGATATCGTCACCAGCGTCCAGAGGATCAGACCGTTAAACACCACCACCAGCGCCACGGAGGGGATCGCCTCTTCGCCCAGCATCAGCGTGGCGATCGGCAGCCCGAGCATAACGTTGTTGGAAAAGATGCCGCTCAGCGAAAAAATGGATCCGGAAACGCCGTCCAGATGAAAAACCCGGCGCGCCACAATGCGGCCCAGTATAAAGACGATCAGACAACTGCCGAAAAAAGCGATCAGCAGCCGGGCATCGACCGCGGGACGTTTGGAAAAATCACTCATCAGGCGGAATAGCATGGCCGGCATCGCCACCGAGAAGACAAAGTGGCTCATGCCGTCGGTAATGGTGGTCGGCCATTTCGCATAGCGGATCAGGCCGTAGCCCAGTGCGATCAGAACGAACAGCGGTAAAGAGAGAGAAATCTGGTGCCAGAGGGAACTGATAAATGCGGGCATTGAGCCACTTCCTTAGTAACCGGCACCAATTGCTGAAAGAATGAACGCGGACAGATTTCAGCCGGCAGCAAAATCTGAGCCGATTAAATCTATCCGGTCGGTACAGATACAGTCAACGCCCCAATCAAGCAAAGTTTGCGCTCGCGCCGGATCGTTTACGGTATACGCTAAAATTCGCAGTCCGGCGGCCTGCAATAACCTCACCCGTTCCGCCGTCAGCAACCGATGGTTAAGATGGATCGACCGGCATGCCAAACGCCGCGTCAGGGGTTGCCAGTCTTCGTCCCATACATCCAGCAGCAGGCCGCGCGGCAGTTCGGGCGCCGCCTGTTGCGCCGCTTCCAAAGCCTGAACCGAGAATGAGGAGAGCAGCGGCGCAAACGGATGGTCGGCCCACAGCTGGCGCGCGGCGAGGGCGATAAGACGCCCGGTTTCCTGCTCGTGGCCGGTGGTCGGCTTGATCTCGATATTGGCCGCCATGCCATACTGCTTACAGCGTTTGGCGACTTCCGATAATAGCGGCAGCCGTTCGCCGGCAAACCGGTTGCCGAACCAGCTTCCCACATCCAGGCCGACCAGCTTGTCCCAGGTCAGATCGCCGGCGATGCCCCAGCCGTTGCTGGTGCGCTCAAGGCGGTCGTCATGCAGCAAAAAGATTTGATAGTCCTGCGACAGCTTGGCGTCAAATTCAATCATTTTGTGCCCGAGATCGGCACCCGCGTCGATCGCCGCCAGCGTGTTTTCCGGCGCCAGCGATCCGCCGCCGCGGTGGGCGACAATCGCCGGATAAGGCCAGGTATTTACCATTATTCCATCCGTAATCCGCTTTGCGAATCAAACCAATGCCATGATGACTCCGGCAGATGCAGCCAGAGCGTTGAGCCCGCCGCCGGGCAATGCTCGTAGGAGAGGCGAACGATCACCTTTTGCGTCCCCCATTGACCGTGCGCCAGATTATCCGCGCCCAGCAGTTCCAGCGTCGATATTTGCAGCGGAACGCCGCCGGTTTCGCGCGTTGCCGGTTGAATATGCTCCGGTCTTACCCCCAGCGTCAACTCGCGTCCGCGCCATTGCGGTTTTGCCGCCGGTAGCGGCAGGGCCACGCCGTCGCTCAGCTCAAACCGCGTGCCGTCGTCGCTTATCCTGCCCGACCACAGATTCATGGCGGGCGAGCCGATAAAACCGGCGACGAACAGCGATGCCGGGCGACGATAAATCGCCGCCGGCGCGCCAATCTGCTCGGCCACGCCTTTATTCATCACGATGACGCGCTGCGCCAGCGTCATCGCCTCTACCTGATCGTGGGTGACGTAAAGACTGGTGGTGTTCAGGCGGCGATGCAACTGCTGCAACTCCAGCCGCATCTGCACCCGCAGCTTGGCGTCCAGGTTGGACAGCGGCTCATCAAAGAGAAAGACCGCGGGCTCGCGCACGATGGCCCGCCCCATCGCCACCCGCTGACGCTGCCCGCCGGACAGCTCCCGCGGTTTGCGCTGCAATAGCGGCAGCAGCTCCAGAATCCGCGCCGCTTCTTCCACCTGCTGACGAATCTGTGCCTTGCCGAAACCGCGGATTTTCAGCCCGTAGGCCATATTGTCATACACGCTCATATGGGGATAAAGCGCGTAGTTCTGGAATACCATCGCAATGCCGCGATCTTTGGGCTCCAGATCGGTGACCCGCTGGTTATCGATATAAATATCGCCGCCGGTGGTCCGTTCCAGGCCGGCGACCATGCGCAGCAGGGTGGATTTGCCGCAGCCGGACGGTCCGACCATCACCACAAACTCGCCGTCGGCGACGTCGAGATCGATGGGGCGGATCACCTGGGTTTTGCCGTCGTAGGATTTACTGACGGCCTGAAGTTTTAAACATGCCATAAAAAACGTCCTATGGGTTTTGCAACGCCGCTATTTTTCACTGTCGACCAGACCGCGCACGAACCAGCGCTGCATCAGCAGCACCACCAGCAGGGGCGGCAGCATGGTCAGCAGCATCGCCGCCATCACCTGATTCCACTGCGTCGCCCCGTCGCCGGAGGCGATCATGCTTTTGATCCCGGCCACCGCGGTGCCGAGATTGGCATCGGTGATAATCAGCAGCGGCCACAGATACTGGTTCCAGCCGTAGATAAAGGTGATGACGAACAGCGCCGCCAGATTGGTTTTCGACAGCGGCAGCACGATATCGAAAAAGAAGCGCAGCGGGCCGGCGCCGTCGATGCGCGCCGCCTCCAGCAGCTCATTCGGCAGCGTCATAAAAAACTGCCGGAACAGAAACGTCGCCGTGGCCGACGCCATCAGCGGCAGCGTCAGCCCGGCGTAGCTGTCCATCATCTCCAGCCGGGCGATCACCTCCACCGTGGGGAAGATACGCACCTCCACCGGCAGCATCAGCGTCAGGAAGATCATCCAGAAAAACAGGCTGCGCAGCGGAAAGCGAAAGTAGACGATGGCGTAGGCGGACAATATCGACACCGTGATTTTGCCTACGGTAATCGCCAGCGCCATCACCAAGCTGTTCAGCAGCATCAGCCAGAAGGGCGTGACGCTGTTGCCGGCGCCGTGCAGCCAGATATGGCGCAGATTTTCCCACAGGTGCGCGCCGGGGATCAGCGTCATCGGCGCCTGAAACACTTGCTGATTGTCCAGCGTGGCGGCGACGAACCCGACGTACAACGGGAACAGCACCGCGGCGATGCCGACAATCAGCATCAGGTGGCTGAAGATATCCAGTCCGCGTCGGTTCTCTATCATTGGTAGTTCACCCTCCGTTCGACAAAGCGGAACTGAATCACCGTCAACCCGATAACCAGCAGCATCAGCACCACCGACTGGGCCGCGGAGCTGGAGAGATCCAGCCCGGCAAAGCCTTCGCGGTAAATTTTGTAGATAAGCGTGGTGGTGGACTGCACCGGGCCGCCGGCGGTGGCGGCGTCGATGATGGGGAAGGTATCGAAGAACGCGTATACCAGATTGATGACCAGCAGGAAAAAGCTTACCGGGGAGATCAGCGGCAGCACCAGATTGAAGAAGCGGCGCACCGGGCCGGCGCCGTCAATCGCCGCCGCTTCGATCAGCGAGCGGGGGATGGACTGCAACGCCGCCAGAAAAAACAGGAAGTTATAGCTGATCTGTTTCCAGACCGACGCCAGCACCACCAGAAACATCGCCTGGCCGCTGTTTTGCGCGTGGTTCCATGAGTATCCCAGCAGGCCGAGAAAATGGGTAATCAGCCCCAGACCGGGGTTGAACAGAAACATCCACAGCACGGCGGCCACCGCCGGCGCGACGGCGTAGGGCAGAATAATCAGCGTCTGATACAGACGGCTGGCGCGGATAACATAGTCCACCAGCGCCGCCAGAAACAGGGAGATCAGCAGGCCGAATCCCGCCACCATAAAACTAAAGGTCAGCGTGGTGTAAAAGGAATCGAGATAGTAGGGGTTATCCAGCAGCTGCCTGAAATTTTCCATACCGACGAATTCGCTGGACAGCCCGAACGGATCGAGACTTTGCACCGAATACCACAGCGCCTGACCTGCCGGCCAGAGGAAAAAAATCGCGGTAATCAGTAGCTGAGGCAGCACCAGCATATAGGGCAACCAGCTACGGTTAAAAACGGGACGGGATGATGTCATGCGTGAACTCATTAATGCTTGCACCAGGGGACGGGCCGCTTCCCTGCGGCCCGATACAACGAGGTTATTTCGTTGACTGCTCGAAGCGACGCAGCAGGGCGTTGCCGCGCGCAACGGCGCTGTCCAGCGCCTGCTGCGGGGTTTTCTTACCCATCCACACGCTTTCCAGCTCTTCATCCACCACGCTACGGATCTGCGGCATATTGCCCAGGCGTAGCCCTTTGGTGAACGGCAGCGGCGGTTTGTTCAGCATCTGGCGCGTGGCGATATCCGCACCCGGATTCTTCTCGTAGAAGCCCTGCTTTTGCGTCAGTTCATACGCGGCCTTGGTGATGGGCAGATAACCGGTTTTCTGGTGCCACTCGGCGGCGATTTCCGGCTGCGCCAGGAACTGCATAAATTCGGCGACGCCTTTATAGGTGGCGGCGTCTTTACCGTTCAGCACCCACAGGCTGGCTCCGCCGATGATGGCGTTCTGCGGCGCGCCCTGCACGTCGGCGTCATACGGCATCATGCCTACGCCGTAGTCGAATTTGGCGTGCTGACGGATATCCGCCAGCGAACCGGACGAGGCGGTGGTGATGGCGCAGTCGCCGTTGTAGAACTTCTCGGTCGGCTCATCCTTGCGCCCGAAATAGGTGAAACTCCCTTGCTTATTCATATCCTGCAACAGCTGAATATGTTTGACCTGCGTCGGCCGGTTGAATTCCAGCACCGCGTCGGCGCCGTCGAATCCGTTGTTTTTGCTGGCTACCGGCAGGCCGTGCCAGGCGCTGAAGTTTTCAATCTGAATCCAGCCCTGCCAGCCGCTGGCATAGCCGCATTTCAAGCCCGCCGCGCGCAGTTTGGCGGTGTACTCGGCCAGTTGCTGCCAGGTTTTCGGCGGCTGCTCCGGGTCTAAGCCGGCTTTTTTAAACGCGTCTTTGTTGTAATACAGCACCGGCGTGGAACTGTTAAAGGGCTGGGATAACAGATGACCGCTTTTGGCGTCGGTGTAATAACCGGAGACGGTGGGGACGAAAATCGACTCATCGAAATTGATGCCGGCGTCTTTAAACACTTCATACACCGGTTTAATGGCTTTGCTGGCCATCATGGTGGCGGTGCCTACTTCATAAACCTGCAAGATCGCCGGGGCGTTGCCGGCGCGATAGGCGGCGATGCCGGCGGCCAGATTCTGTTCGTAGTTGCCTTTGTAGACCGGGACGATTTTCACGTCGCTGCGGGACTGGTTAAAACGGTCCGCCAGTGAGTTGACCTCTTTCCCCAGCTCGCCCTCCATTGAGTGCCAGAAAGGAATTGCGGTCGCCGCCTGGGCAGTGGCGCTGCAAGCCAACGCCAATATTACGCCCGCGGCCGCTTTACGGATTTTAGGGTTAAACATGCCTGTCTCCTGCAATAGCCCAATGTTTTTTTATGCGCAGGTAACATGACATGCGCGTATGACAGAAAAATAACTGGGATATGACGGCAGAGTGACAGGCGGAATAGAACGTAGTTCAAAAAACGCGCACTTTCATATATTTTACCCTGTATGTGTCTGCTGTGAATTTATACGCTAGGGGGCAATATGGAGCATGTCATTAGGTTATCAAGAGACGGCAAGCATCAAGTGGTTATATTGCCCGCTGAATTTGCATTTGATGCCGATTGGGTTTACATCCGACGTGATAGAGAAGGGAATGTCATATTATCGAAAAAATCTGTCAAACCAGATACGTGGGATAACGTACTCCGGCTGATTCAAGAGGCTAATGTACCGGACACTTTTCTTAGTCAAGAAAAGCGTTAGCAGGATATGGCTGACAGAGTGCTGTTCTGTACAGCCATTTGCCAAATGAGATTGCAATTTCAATAGAAAGAATACCCCTCACCCCGCCACCAACACCTCAACCCCCATTTTCGCCAGCGCGTCTTTCGCCGCGGGCGGCAGGCCGTCGTCGGTAATAATGCTGTCTAAAACCGTCAGCGGGGTGGCCAGATAGGTGGCGATGCGGCCGTATTTTGAGGTGTCGCAAAGCAGAATACGTTTGCTGCTGGCTTCCACCACCGCGCGTTTGACCGCCACTTTGTCTTCATTTGGCGTGGACAGGCCGCGCAGGCTCCACGATGAGGCGGAGATAAAGGCGATATCGATAAACAGGTTACGCAGCGCCTGCGCGGTGGCTTCGCCGACGCAGGAGCGGTTTTCCCGGCACAGCGTACCGCCGGTGTGGATCATGCGGCACTGGCTGGACTCGATAAGAAAGGCGGCGATGACAAAATCGTTGGTTACGATCAGTAAATCATCCCGCTCGGCCAGGTGGCGCGCCAGCGACAGCGTGGTGGTGCCGGCGTCCAGATAGATGCAGCTGTTGGGCGGGATCTGCCGGGCCGCCAGCCGGCCAATCGCCTCTTTCTGCTGGCTGAACATCACGGATTTATCCTGATGCGACGGCTCAATCGCCAGCCGTTCGGGCGAGCGCACGCCGCCGGAGACGCTCAGCAACAGGCCGTCCTGCTCCAGCTTTTGCACATCCCGCCGCACGGTCATATGTGACACCCCGAGCCGTTCGGTCAGTTCCGTGATGCTCACCACGCCGCGTTCGGCGATCAGCGCCAGAATCCGTTGATGACGTTCTACTGGGATCATCCCTGCTCCTTCCAGCTTTGATAAATATTGTGATAACTCGCGTATTTAAGGACGATTATTATCATAAATTCACGCCGTAAACCACGCCGGGCTTAACGCTACGGCGTTACCCCTCGCGATGAAAAAGATTAACGTACTGATTTTAAATACTAATAACGAAATTCTTTTTCGTGCGGACGGCCGGCGGCGGGAATTTTATTAACCTTGTGTTAATTTGTGTGATAACAATCACCATCAACGACCATCGAAGGGGCTACATTTAACACCATAGAACAAATAATCACTAAAATTAACAAGGTGACCGTTATGAAAGAAACCGCAGAGTATGCCGTAGCCGTTATCGGTCTCGGCTCCATGGGCTTCGGCGCCGCCACGTCCTGTATCAACGCCGGGCTGACCACCTATGGCGTCGATATCAACCCGCAGGCGCTGGAGCGTTTACGCCAGGCCGGCGCCGCCGGGGCCGAAGCGAGCGTCGACGCCTTTGCCGACCGGCTGGATGCGGTGCTGCTGCTGGTGGTTAACGCCGCGCAGGTGAACGCTATTCTGTTCGGCGAGTCCGACGTCGCCGCCAAACTGCGCCCCGGGACCGCGGTGATGGTGTCCTCGACCATCTCCGCGCAGGATGCCAAAGATATTGCCCGGCGTCTGGCGCAGCATCAGCTGATCATGCTGGATGCCCCGGTATCCGGCGGCGCGGTCAAAGCCGCCGCGGGGGAGATGACGGTGATGGCGGCCGGTTCCGCTGCGGCGTTCGACAAACTCCGGCCGGTTTTGAACGCCGTCGCCGGCAAGGTCTACCGTATCGGCGAGGAGATTGGGCTGGGCGCGACCGTCAAAATTATCCACCAGCTGCTGGCGGGCGTGCATATCGCCGCCGGGGCGGAGGCGATGGCGCTGGCCGCCCGCGCCGGAATTCCGCTGGACGTGATGTATGACGTGGTCACCAACGCCGCCGGGAACTCGTGGATGTTTGAAAACCGCATGCGCCATGTGGTGGACGGCGACTATACGCCGCAATCCGCCGTCGATATCTTCGTCAAGGATCTGGGGCTGGTGACCGATACGGCCAAAGCGCTGCGCTTCCCGCTGCCGCTGGCGTCAACCGCCTTCAATATGTTTACCTCCGCCAGCAATGCCGGGTTCGGCAAGCAGGATGATAGCGCGGTGATCAAAATTTTCAGCGGCATTACCCTGCCGGAAAAACGGGAGGAAAAATGATAGCTCTGGGTGTTATTGCGGACGATTTTACCGGCGCCACCGACATTGCCAGCTTTTTGGTCGAAAACAGCCTGCCCACGGTTCAGTTGAACGGCGTGCCGCCGTCGGATTTTCAGGTTGACGCCCAGGCGGTGGTAATTAGCCTCAAGTCCCGCTCCTGCCCGGCGGAGCAGGCGGTCACTGCATCGCTGAACGCGTTGTCCTGGCTGCGCCGGCAGGGTTGCCGCCAGTTTTATTTCAAGTATTGCTCGACGTTCGACAGCACGGCCAAAGGCAATATCGGCCCGGTTACCGATGCGCTGCTGGAGGCGCTGGGCGAAACGCAAACCGTGATTTCGCCAGCGTTGCCGGTGAACGGCCGGACGGTGTATCAGGGCCATCTGTTTGTGATGGATCGGCTACTGTCCGAGTCCGGCATGCGCCATCATCCGGTGACGCCGATGACGGACAGCAATCTGCCGCGGGTGATGGAACGGCAGGCCGCCGGCCGCAGCGGGCTGGTTCCCTATCAGGTGATGGAGCAGGGCGCGGCGGCGGTGAAACGGCAGCTTGAGCAGTTAAAGCGGCAGGGCGTGCGCTACGTGGTGCTGGATACCCTGAACCAGCAGCATCTGCTGACGCAGGGCGAGGCGCTACGCGATATGACGCTGGTTACCGGCGGCTCCGGTCTGGCTATCGGCCTTGCCCGCCAGTGGGCGCCGTCGACGCCGCACACCGCAGCGGCCACCGCCGCCGGGATGCCGCAGCCCGGCCCCGGCGTGGTGCTGTCCGGCTCCTGTTCGGAGATGACCAATAAGCAGGTCGCCCGTTACCGCGAGCAGGCGGCCAGCCGCGCCATAGACGTCGCGCGCTGTCTGCAAGGGGATGAGGCGCGGCGGGCTTATGCCCGCGAGCTTGCCGCATGGGCGGACGAGCATCGCGCACAGGCCCTCGCGCCGCTGTTGTACGCCACGGCCTCCGCGGACGATCTCGCCCGGATCCAGCAGCGCTGGGGGGCGGAGGCCAGCAGCCAGGCGGTGGAAAGCCTGTTCGCCGACGTCGCCCGTCAGCTGCGGCAGGATGGTTTTCAGCGCTTTATCATCGCCGGCGGCGAAACGTCCAGCATTGTGGTGCAAACGTTGGGCATCCATGCTTTCCATATCGGCCCGTCGATTTCGCCCGGCGTGCCCTGGATCAGATCCACCCATCATCCGCTGTCGCTGGCGTTGAAATCCGGCAATTTCGGCGATGAGGATTTTTTTGCCCGCGCGCAAAGGGAGTTCGCAGTATGAGTGAGCATTGCCGTAGGGATGAACAACAGGCGCGTGACGAGATGGTCCGGCTGGGGGCCTCTTTCTTTCAACGCGGCTACGCCACCGGTTCGGCGGGCAATCTCTCGCTGCTGCTGGACGACGGCACGCTGCTGGCGACGCCGACCGGGTCCTGTCTGGGAGAGCTTGCGGCCGACCGCTTATCCAAAGTCGGCATCGGCGGCGAATGGATTTCCGGCGACAAGCCGTCGAAGGAAGTCAGCTTTCATCTCGCCATCTACCGCAGCAACCCGCAATGTCGGGCGATCGTTCACCTGCACAGCACCTATCTGACGGCGCTTTCCTGTCTGGAGGGACTGGACCCGCAGGACGCGATCAAACCGTTCACGCCCTACGTGGTGATGCGGGTCGGCCAAGTGCCGGTCGTACCCTATTACCGTCCGGGCGATGCGCGGCTCGGCGAGGATTTGGCCAAGCTGGCCCCGCACTATCGGGCGTTTCTGCTGGCCAACCACGGTCCGGTGGTCACCGGTAAGGATTTACGGGCGGCGGCGGACAATATGGAAGAGCTGGAAGAAACCGCCAAACTGATCTTTATTCTCGGCGACCGGCGTATTCGTTATCTCACTGCTGAAGAAATTGCTGAATTACGGAGTTAATCATGCCTAAATTTGCGGCCAATCTTTCCATGCTGTTTACCGAGCTGCCGTTTCTCGATCGTTTCAAAGCCGCGGCCGATGCCGGCTTTGAGGCGGTGGAGTACCTGTTTCCCTATGAGTATCCGGCGCCGCTGCTGGCGGAAAAGCTGCGGGAAAACGGCCTGAAGCAGGTGTTGTTCAATACCGCGCCCGGCAACGTCGCGGCGGGAGAGTGGGGCGTCGCCGCGCTGCCCGACCGCATCGACGATGCGCGCCGGGATATCGACAGCGCGCTGGAATACGCGCTGGCGCTGCACTGCCCGTCGGTACTGGTGATGGCGGGAGTGGTGCCGGCCGGCGCCGATGGCGATGCCTATCGGCAAACCTTTATCGATAACCTGCGTTACGCCGCCGATAAATTTGCGCCCCACGGCGTCAACATCATGATTGAAGCGTTAAGCGCGAAGGTGAAAGAGAATTATCTGTTTGCCAGCCAGTATCAGGCGCTGGAATTGGTAAATCTGATCGGCCGGCCGAATGTGTATATTCAGCTGGACTTTTTCCACGCGCAAATTGTGGATGGCAACCTGACGCAAATTATTCACGATCTTGACGGCCGCGTCGGACATATTCAAATCGCGTCGGTTCCGGCCCGGCACGAGCCGGACGAAGGGGAAGTTAATTATTCTTTTCTGTTTGACGAGTTGGACCGCGTGAATTATTCCGGCTGGATTGGGTGTGAATATCATCCGCGGGGTAAAACCGCGGCGGGACTGGGTTGGGCGCGGCCCTGGCTCAGAGAGGGGAGATAATATCGCCAAAAAAATATATCGACGCCAGAGAAGCCTTTATTAAAAAACCAGAAAATACCGGGTTTCCGTATTATTTTTCTACGGAAATCAGGGCGCCTTTTTCTTTAAATAACGCATAAATACCCGATCGGTCTCAGTATGCGGTCAATATTGTCGCGCCGTGAAAGATGCCGGGGTATATATATTGATGAGAGCATAAATATGGCTACCTCACTCCTACTCTGCATCGCCATCGCCGGGGTATTATTGCTTGCTGCTCCTGATGGTTATTAAATTTAAAATACAGCCCTTTGTGGCGCTGCTGGTGGTGAGCCTACTGGTGGCGCTGGCGACCGGTATTCCAACGGGCGAGGTCATGAAAGTGGTGACCTCCGGCATGGGCGGCATTCTCGGGTCGGTGACGATCATTATCGGCCTCGGCGCCATGCTGGGCAGAATGATTGAAGTCTCCGGCGGCGCGGAATCGCTGGCCAGACGCTTCGCCCAGCTGATGGGGCCGGGATTAATGGTGGCCGCCTTGACCAGCGCCGCTTTTATTCTGGGTATCCCGGTCTTTTTCGACGTCGGATTTATTATTCTCGCGCCGATTGTTTATGGCTTCGCCAAAGTCGCCAAGGTTTCGCCGATTAAATTCGGCCTGCCGGTGGCCGGCGTGATGCTGACGGTGCACGTCGCGCTGCCGCCGCATCCCGGTCCGGTGGCGGCGGCCGGATTGCTGAATGCGGATATCGGCTGGCTGACGATCATCGGTCTGGCGGTGTCCGTTCCCGTCGGCATTATCAGCTACTGGGTCGCCAAGGGGCTTAACCGGCGTAACTACGCGCTCTCCGTTGAGGTGCTGGAGCAGTTGCAATTGGCGAAACCGGAGCAGGCCGATCCGCAGGGGGAAAACTCCTCCACGCCGCCGGCCGGGTTGATCGCCGCGCTGATCGTCATTCCAATCCTGATTATTATGCTCGGCACCGTTTCCGCCACCATCCTGCCCGCCGGACATGGGGTACGCGACCTGATGTCGCTGGTCGGTTCCCCGGCGGTGGCGTTGCTGATCGCGCTGGCGCTGGCCTTCTGGCTGATTGCGCTGCGTCGCGGCTGGTCGCTGGAAAAAGCCGGCGGCGTGATGGGGGATGCCATGCCCGCCGCGGCGATGGTCATCATGGTGACCGGCGCGGGCGGGGTGTTCGGTAAAGTGCTGGTGGAATCCGGCATCGGCAAAGCGCTGGCGGATACCCTGACCAGCATTCATCTGCCGCTGGTGCCCGCCGCGTTTATCCTTTCCCTGGCGCTGCGCGCCTCGCAGGGCTCCGCCACCGTGGCGATTCTCACCACCTGCGGCCTGCTGAGCGAGGCCGTCAGCGGCTTGAATCAGATACAGCTGGTGCTGGTGACGTTATCCGCCTGTTTCGGCGGGCTGGGGCTTTCCCACGTCAATGATTCCGGCTTCTGGATTGTGACCAAATATCTCGGTCTGTCCGTCGCCGACGGCCTGAGAACCTGGACCGTGCTGACCACCGTACTGGGTCTGGCCGGTTTTATCTTTACCTGGGCGCTGTGGTTTATTTTCTAAGCCCGCTGCGCGCCGGCCTAAATTCGGCCGGCGCCGCCAGATTATCGTCTCTCTTTATCGATGAGAAAAGTTAAATATTCCCATCCGCAATAGCGGCGGGGTATGCTAATAAATTGATATATAAAAGTAAAAATTAATACAAATTTATGTTTTTAGTTTATTAACTTATGAAAAATAAATCATCCAATTAACCAGCCGATAAATTCCCCGAATCATTATTTTAAATAATATGCAACATGTTGCCTGACCTTACACACCCTCTTTCTGCGTCATCGTTAACTTTCAGGGCGTGGTTTAAATCAACTCTCTAAGGGAAAATCCAAGGATTTTTATGCATTGGTTAAAAAAAATGAAGCTCGGCACCATGCTGGGCGCCGGCTTTACGCTGGTGATTGTGATTGGTTTTCTGGTGGCGCTGTTCGGCCGCATTCAGCTGGTTTCGGTGGGGGATAACCTGAATTATCTGGCCAATACCCGCCTGATCAACCTGCTGCTGATGCAGGAAATCAAAGACAATATGAATATCACCGCGCAGGATATCCGCGACGGTTCGCTGTATAGCGATGTCCGGCGCGTTGAAGAGAAAACCCGCAGCGTCGAGGCGATCATCAGCCGCAATAACGAGCTGTTAAAACAGCTGGATGAAAAATTGAATCTGAAAAGATCGCGAGAATTGCTGGAGCAAGTTAATACGCTGCGTCTCCCCTATAGCGATGCGATCAAAAAGGCGATCGATCTTCTCCGTTCCGGCCAACAGGATCGCGCCAGGGAGGTGATTCTGGGCGAGGTGATCGAGGCGCAGGAAGCGGCGCTGAGCGCCCTGAGCACCATGATCAACGAACATAAGAACGATACGGTCGCCATGTCGCAGCGCTTTATGTCCGACGCCAATGCCGCCGGCACCCTGCTGCTGATTATCACCGCCATCAGCGCCTTGCTCGGCGCGCTGATTGCCTGGGGGATCACCCGTAAGGTGCGGGGGCAGCTGGGCGGCGAACCGGCTTACGCGGCGCATATCGCCCGGCAGATAGCGGAAGGCCGGCTGTCCATGTCGGTCGATCTGCGCGACGGCGATAGCGGCAGCCTGCTGGCCGCGATGAACGGTATGCGCGAACATCTGCACGGCATCGTGCATCAGGTGCGCGAGAGCAGCGAATCCATCTCCGTCGGCGCCAGCGAAATCGCCGCCGGCAGCACGGATCTCAGCCAGCGTACCGAAGAGCAGGCCGCCAGCCTGCAGCAAACCGCCGCCTCCATGGAGCAAATGAGTCAGGCCATCCGTCAGAATGGCGAGACGGTGCGCTCCGCCACCCGTTTGGCCCATTCCGCCAGCGACACCGCCGCCAAAGGCGGCGACGCGGTAGGCGACATCGTGCAGACCATGCAGGAGATCAGCGGCAGTTCGCGCAAAATCGGCGACATTATCAGCGTGATTGACGGCATTGCCTTCCAGACCAATATCCTGGCGCTGAATGCGGCGGTGGAAGCCGCCCGCGCCGGCGAGCAGGGGCGGGGATTTGCCGTGGTGGCGGGAGAAGTCCGTTCCCTGGCTCAGCGCTCCGCTTCCGCCGCCAAGGAAATCAAGGATCTGATTGGCGAAAGCGTCGCCACCGTGGAGAAAGGCGCGACGCTGGTCAGCGATGCGGGAGCCACCATCAATGAGCTGGTCAGGCAGGTGCGCAACGTCGCCGAGATGATCAGCGAGATTGGCTCAACCACCGAAGAGCAGGAGCATGGCATCGGCCAGATTAACGACGCCATCAACCAGCTGGATCAGGTGACGCAGCAGAATGCCGCCCTGGTGGAGGAGTCCGCCAGCGCGGCCGACAGCCTGAGCGATCAGGCCGCCAGACTGGTGGAGCTGATGAGCGTGTTCAGTATTGTGCAGGGGAATAGAACGCCTGCCGCGGCGCCGGCGTTACGCAAAGCCGCCCAGCCCAAGCTGGCGCTCTCTTCCGGCGGCGACTGGGAGCAGTTCTAACCGGTGGTGAAACCGCTGAGCGCTCAGCGGTTTCACGCCATGATTACAGCGCGCGGCGTAGCCGCGCCACCGCCTCATGCATCTGCGCTTCCGTCGCGGTGGCGAAGGAGAAACGCAGCGTCGCATAGTCCGGCGAGTCGGAGAAGAAGAATTCCCCCGGCACGAACACCACCCCCTGATTCAGCGTCTGTTTTAGCCACTCGGTGGTGTTGAACGGCTGGCGGAATCTGGCCCACAGGAACATGCCGCCTTGCGGCGGGTTAAAGCTCATCACATCCCCCAGCTCTTGCTCCACCAGGCCGGACAGCAGCCGGCTTTTTTCCTTATAGGCGTAGCGGATCTTTTCAATCTGCCGCTCCAGACGCCCCAGTCCCAGATAACACTCCGCGATGCTCTGCGACAGCGCGCTGGCGTGCAGATCCGCCGCCTGTTTGATGATGGCGACCTTATGCAGCAGCCAGTCCGGGAGGATCGCCCAGCCAAGACGCAGGCCGGGAGCCAGTATCTTGGAAAAGGTGGAGGTATAAAGCACAGGCTGCGTGGCGCCCGGCGTTTCCTGCGCCAGCTGGAACAGCGTCGGATGGCGCTCTTCGGTAAAACGCAGCTCGCCGTACGGGTCATCCTCGATAATAACGAAGTTATGGCGCTGCGCCAGCGCGATCAGCTGCCTGCGGCGCTCGTCGCTCAGGGTGACGCCGCTGGGGTTGCCGAAATTCGGCACGATATAGACGCCTTTGATGCGCTGTTTCTGCAGCAGCGCCGCCAGCTCATCCACCACCATGCCGTTTTCGTCCGACGCCACGGACATCACCTGCGCCTGCGCCAGCTCAAGGGTTTGCAGCGCGGCAAGGTAGGTGGGGCGCTCAACGACAAATACGTCGCCCGGATCGACCATCGCGCGCATGATCAAATCCAGCGCCTGCTGCGACCCCGCCGTCACCACGATTTCTTCGGCCCGCGTTTTCACGCCGCGCGTGGCGCAAAGGTCGGCGATGCGTTCGCGCAGCACGCCGCTGCCTTCGGTCAAGCCATACTGGAACGCGCTTTGCGGCTGTTCGGTAATGGCTAACCGCGTGGCCTGATTCAGACCGTCGAAATCAAACAGCGCATCCGACGGGATCCCCCCGGCCAGGGAGATAATATTCTCCATCTTGCTATGCTTCAGCAGTTCGCGAATGGCTGAGCTTTTCAACTGCGCGACGCGCCGAGCCAGTAACTCTTCAGTGGCCATGTCTCTTCTTGTACCTTTTGCAGAACAGGCCGGGAAACGGCCTGATATCAATCAACCGCCCAGATAGGCTGAGCGCACCGCTTCATTCGCCAGTAACGCCGCGCCGGTGTCTTCCAGCACCACGTGGCCGTTTTCCAGGACATAGCCGCGGTCGGCCAGACGCAGCGCCTGATTGGCGTTTTGCTCCACCAGGAAGATGGTCATGCCCTCTTCACGCAGCTGCGCGATGGTGTCGAAAATTTGCAGGATGATAATCGGCGCCAGCCCCAGCGACGGTTCGTCCAGCAGCAACAGTCGCGGCTGGCTCATCAGCGCCCGGCCGATGGCCAGCATTTGCTGCTCGCCGCCGGACATGGTGCCGGCCCGCTGGGCGCGGCGCTCGAACAGGCGCGGAAACAGCTCGTAGACCCGTTCGATCCGCTGCTGATACTGCTCCCGCTCGGCAAAGAAGCCGCCCATGGCCAGATTCTCTTCCACCGTCATGCGGGCAAATACGCGGCGGCCTTCGGGAACGATGGCGATCGCCTCGCGCATAATCCGCGCGGTTTGCCAGTGGGTAATGTCTTTGCCGTCAAAGATGACGGTGCCTTCGCTGGCCCGCGGATCGCCGCACAGCGTACCCAGCAAGGTGGTTTTACCGGCGCCGTTGGCGCCGATAAGGGTAACGATCTCGCCCTGTTCGATGTGCAGGCTGACCTGATGCAGCGCCTGAATTTTACCGTAATGGGCCGAGACCTGATTTAATGACAGCATAACTTTATCCTTCGCCCAGATAAGCACGGATGACATCCGGGTTATTGCGAATTTCCGCCGGGGTGCCGTGGGCCAGCGGGGTTCCCTGATTAACGACGTAAATCCGATCGGAAATCCCCATCACCAGCTTCATGTCATGTTCGATCAACAGCACGGAAACCTGATGGCGATCGCGCAGTTCCACAATCAGCTGATTCAGCTCGGCGGTTTCTTTCGGGTTCAGCCCGGCGGCGGGTTCGTCCAGCATCAGCAGTTCCGGACGGGTCACCATACAGCGGGCGATTTCCAGCCGCCGCTGCTGGCCGTAGGCCAGATTGCCGGCCTGACGGTTGGCGAGCGCCAGCAGGCCGACGCGCTCCAGCCATACCGCCGCGCGATCCTGCGCATCCGCCTCCGCGCGCCGGAAGCCCGGCGTTTTCAGCAGCCCGGCGAACACCCCGCTTTTAAGATGCTGATGCTGCGCCACCAGCAGGTTTTCAATCACCGTCATCTCACGGAACAGGCGCACATGCTGGAACGTGCGCACCACGCCCATGCGGGCGATCTTCTGCCCGGACAAGCCTTCCAGATGCCGATCGCGCAGCAGGATGGTGCCGCCGGTGGGGCGGTAGAAACCGGTCAGGCAGTTGAATACCGTGGTTTTCCCCGCGCCGTTGGGGCCGATCAGCGAGACGATTTCCCCGGCGTGAATGTCCAGCTCAACGTTGTTGACCGCCAGCAGGCCGCCGAAGCGCATGGTCAGACCCCTGACCGATAATAATGGCTGCGTACTCATGCCTGCTCTTCCTTCTTACCCACCTGCAACTTCATTTGCGGACGCTTCATCGGCAGCAAACCCTGCGGGCGCCAGATCATCATCAACACCATCAGCGCGCCCAGCAGCAGCATGCTGTATTCGTTCAGGTCGCGCATCAGTTCGCGGGAAACCACCAGCAGCACGGCGGCGAGGATCACCGCGAACTGCGAGCCCATACCGCCCAGCACCACAATCGCCAGCACAAAAGCGGACTCGGCGAAGGTGAAGGATTCCGGGCTGACGAAGCCCTGGCGGGCGGCAAACAGCGTCCCGGCGAAACCGGCGAACGCCGCGCTGATGGTAAACGCCGTCAGCTTGATGCGCGTCGGGCTCAGTCCCAGCGAGCGGCAGGCGATTTCATCGTCGCGCAGCGCTTCCCAGGCGCGGCCCAGCGGCATGCGCAGCAGGCGATTGATGACAAACAGCGTCAGCACCACCAGCAGCAGCGCCACCAGGTAGAGGAAAATAATGCGGTCGCCGGGGCTATAGGCCAGGCCGAAAAAGTTATGGAAGGTATCCCAGCCGTCGCGGGCGCTGCGGCTGAACTCCAGACCGAAGAAGGTCGGTTTGGGGATCTGGCTGATGCCGTTCGGGCCGCCGGTGATTTCGGTATTATTCAACAGCAGGATACGGACAATCTCACCGAATCCCAGGGTGACGATGGCCAGATAGTCGCCGCGAAGCCGCAATACCGGGAAACCGAGCAGGAAGCCGGACAGGGCGGCCGTCATGCCCGCCAGCGGCAGACTTTCCCAGAATCCCAGACCGTAGTAGTGGTTCAGCAGGGCGTAGGTATAGGCGCCGATGGCGTAAAAGCCGCCGTAGCCTAATACCAGCAGTCCGGACAGGCCGACGACGACGTTTAATCCCAGCCCCAGCATCACATAAATCAGCGTCAGGGTGGCGATATCCACCGTACCGCGCGACACCAGAAACGGCCAGGCGACGGCGGCGGCGATCAACAGCGCCGCCAGCAATTTCTGCCGCGGCGTGCTGCCGTCGAAGCTCGGCAATACCAGCGACGGGACGGCGAATTTCTTTATGCTCTGCTGGAAGAACGGGCGGATTAGCTGGAAGAAGAACACCACCACGCAGCCCGCGCCGATCCAGTACCAGCGCACCTGATCGGCCCCGCGCACCACCAGCCTGGTGCCGTCAAGCCCCAGTTGCATGCCCATGATAAATGCCGCCAGCACCAGCAGCATCAGCGCGGAGACCAACGCGTTGAACAGATTGAGCTGTTTCATACCTTCTCAACCTCCGGACGGCCCAGAATACCGGTGGGCATCACCAGCAGCACCACGATTAACAGCGCGAACGACACCGCGTCTTTGTACTCGGTGCTCAGATAGGCCGAGGTCAGCGCCTCCGCCACGCCCAGAATCAACCCGCCGATCATCGCGCCGGGAATGCTGCCGATACCGCCCAGCACCGCGGCGGTAAAGGCTTTCATCCCGGCCATAAAGCCGATATAGGGGTTAATCACGCCATAGAACTGCCCCAGCAGCACGCCGGCCACCGCCGCCATCAAGGCGCCAATCACAAAGGTCAGCGAGATCACCCGGTCGGTGCTGATGCCCAGCAGGCTGGCCATCTTCAGATCTTCAGCACAGGCGCGGCAGGCGCGTCCCATGCGCGAATAGCGAATAAACAGCGTCAGCGCCAGCATCGCCAGGAACGTCACGATCCAGATGGTCAGCTGCATGGTGCTTATCGTCGCGGCAAAGCCGTTACTCTCGCCCAGCGTCCACTGTCCGGTGACCAGGCTGGGCAGGGCGACGTCGCGCGAGCCCTGGGTCAGGCTGACGTAGTTTTGCAGGAAAATCGACATCCCGATGGCGGAAATCAGGGCGATCAGACGCTTGGAGGTGCGCACCGGCCGATAGGCGACGCGTTCGATGCTCCAGCCATAGGCGCTGGAAATCACCACGGCGGCGATAAACGCCACGCCGATCAGCAGCCAGCCGGCGTCGATGCCCATCATCATCAGGGCGGCGATAACGATAAAGGAGACATAGCTGCCGATCATATACACTTCGCCGTGGGCGAAGTTAATCATGCCGATAATGCCGTAAACCATGGTGTAGCCAATGGCGATCAGCGCATAGGTGCTGCCCAACGTCAGGCCGTTGAACGTCTGCTGAAGAAAATAGAGGAACTGCTCGGACATACCTTAACCTTAAATTCTGCCCCCGCGTCTTGCGATAGCGGGGGCATGCGGTACTGAGGGATTAATACGGATTTGCTTGATTACTTCACTATGGTGGAAGTACCGTCTGCGTGCCACTCAAATACGCCAAACTCAAACCCTTTCAGGTCGCCTTTTTCATCCCAGCTTAACGGTCCCATCACGGTATCAACGGGTTTTGCCTTCAGATCGCTCGCCAGTTCTTCCGGCTCCGTGCTGCCGCTGCGCTCCATGGCGGTAGTCAGGGACTGTAACGCGGCATAGGTCGTCCAGACGAACGGACCGGTCGGGTCCAGCTTTTTCGCTTTCAGGGCATCCACCACCGGCTGGTTCTCCGGCACCTGATCGTAACGTTTGGGCAGCGTGACCAGCATCCCTTCAGATGCTTCGCCGGCGATATTGGACAGCGATGAGTTGCCCACGCCCTCCGGTCCCATAAATTTGGTGGTCATGCCGGCCTGACGGGCCTGGCGCAGGATCTGCCCCATTTCCGGGTAGTATCCGCCAAAATAAACGAAGTCCACGTTTTCTTTTTTCAAGCGCGCGACCAGCGTGGAGAAATCTTTATCGCCCGCCGTCACACCTTCAAACAGCACGACGTTCGCGCCGGCTTTTTTCAGGTTATCCTGCACCGAGCGGGCCAGGCCTTCGCCGTACTGCTGTTTGTCATGCACCACGCCGATACGCTGAGGCTTGATGGTTTCGAGAATGTATTTCGCCGCGGTCGGGCCCTGATCGGAGTCGAGGCCGGTGGTGCGCAGCACCAGATTGTAGCCGCGGGTGGTCAGATCCGCGTTGGTGGCGGCGGGCGTAATCATGATCACGCCTTCTTCCTCATAAATATCAGACGCCGGCTGGGTGGAGGAGGAACACAGATGGCCAATGACATAGCGGATACCGTCATTAATGACCTTGTTGGCGACGGCGACGGCCTGTTTCGGGTCACAGGCGTCGTCATATTCAACGCCAACCAGTTTATTGCCGTTCACGCCGCCTTTGGCATTGATATCCGCAATGGCCTGACGGGCGCCGATGAACTCCATATCGCCATACTGCGCCACCGGGCCGGACATCGCGCCGACGACCGCCACTTTGAGATCCGCCGCGTTTGCCGCCTGACCGAGCGCGATTGCCATACAGCCCATCAGCAATATTTTGCTTTTACTCAATTTCATCCGTTTTACCCCAAGTTTTATTATGAATATTGCCGAAAATTTGGCTGCCCACGTCATAAGATAACCTTTTTCTTATATGTAAGAACAGGTTAGGTTTATTATTAGCAATGAATTCTAATAAGGCTTTATTTTTCATATTATTAAACAGGAATTTTATGCTGCAAATCAACTCCCGCCAGCAGGAATAAGCGAGGACGGCAGCATAAAATACCAGGCTTAAAATCCAGTGTTTAATTTATATATAGTCAGTTATGCTGCTTTATGCCTTAATTATTGACGTTTTACTCGAAAAATAGGCGGCGTGAAAAGCATTTTCCCTATTAACTGTAAAGAAGAAATTGCGTAACTGTTCCACTACAAGCCTACTACATTATTCTTCACTCATTTTATGGGGTGCCAGTAAATGAAACTAACCGTTGAGAATCTTGCTGAATTCAGTGACCAGGACAAAATTGATCTGGCGAAAATCTGGCCGCATCAGAATCTCGAGCTTCTACAGGCGGGGCTGACGCCGGAGCGCCGTATCTTTGCCGCCCGTTTTAACGATCGGCTGTTGGCCGGGGTGTTAGTGGAAATCAAAGGCGAATACGCTCAACTGAGCGATATGGTCGTGCGCGTGGAGACCCGACGCCGCGGCGTCGGCCTGTATTTGGTGGAAGAGGTGCTCAGGCAGCTACCCGGCGTCAAGGAGTGGTGGCTGGCGACGGCGGATCACGCGACGGTTAACGAAGAGGTGCTGGCGAAATTTATGCTTAGCTGCGGTTTTTCACCGGTATCCGGCGGCTGGCGCTATATAAAGAATGAAAATTTTTAATAGGTAAAACCGGGGGAAACGGTCAATTGGCGGCTTCATGGCATCATTTGTCATTCCCGAGACTTTGCCCCTGCTGCGCAGATAAGCAGCAATGCTGGATCTGGACTCCTGATTATTTATCATCCAGCATTGATGACGCTGAACCACTTACTGGACGATAAACTGATGGATACAGTTGAACAACTCAATGGCAGCTATTTTTTTGACGGAATGATGAACCTTACTCAAGGAGAGCTGGCATTCTGGATCGTTGTTGATGAAGCCCAAAATCAACTTGGCGTTAAAGATGTATTTTCTTTGGCGCTGATTATTGGTGGAATTCCAATCGTTCCTACCCGAACAAAGCTTGACGCGGGCAGAACGACCAAAAATACCAGCCCACTATCCGTTGCCATGAGAACCCTGATCGGGCATCGCCTTGAAACCCGATGGCGTTCCCCGACATGGAGAACAATGTTGAATGGACAATGGGCAAAAACAAATAGTCTAGGGGGACTTATTGGCCGTTGGTTGCCGTGGGTGGGGGTTATGATCACAGCATATGATTTGGCAATGATTACCCTAAATAGCGTTAGACGTTTTAACCTTATAGTTAAACCGGAGCATAGGGTATGAACGGTGATAAGACGATAGAAATACTTGATTTTGTGCGTAAAGAACTATCGGCACATGATCTTGAACTGGATACGTCTCTGACGACGGGAAAAGAGGCGACGTTAGAGGAAGATGTCCTCGAGATGATGGAAAAATATTCAGAACGTTTTAAAGTGGATTGCTCAAATCTTGACTGGGTCAGGTACTTCCCGCGGGAAGGGATCCCATTCATACCCAACTTTCTGTTACCTGAAAGGTTTAGAACCGATCGCCATGTGCCACAGTCTCTAACTGTACGTATGCTGGTTGAGTCAGAAAAAGTCGGTCATTGGTTATACGATTAATCGCCGCGCTGTGCGGCAGGGTCCGACATCGTGCCGACAACCGTCACTTTGATATCCTTGAATGGCGCACGAATTCAAAAAGCAGATCCCCGCCTGCGCGGGGATGACGGTGAGCGAGGCGGGGAACTATGCATGGGTGCATGCTACCAGTAGATTCAGGCTTCTATCGCCATGCGCAGCTTTTTCATGGCGTTCTTTTCCAACTGCCGTACCCGCTCGGCGGAGACGCCATATTGGTCGGCCAGATCCTGCAAGGTGGATTTATTGTCGTCATCCAGCCAGCGGGCGCGAATAATATGCTGGCTGCGCTCATCCAGCCCTTTCAGGGCGTAAGTCAGTTTGTCCGCCGCGTGGCCTTCCCAGTTATCCTCTTCAATGCCGTCGGCAAAATCAGACGATTTATCCTGTAGATACAGCATCGGCGACATGGCTTTGCCATCGTGCGTTTCTTCGTCCGGCGTCGGATCGAAAGTCATGTCCTGCGCGGCCATGCGCGACTCCATCTCGCGTACGTCCTTGCTGGTCACACCCAGTTCGCGGGCCACCAACTCCACTTCGTCCTGATTAAACCAGCCGAGACGTTTTTTCGATTTGCGCAGGTTGAAAAACAGCTTCCGCTGCGCCTTGGTGGTCGCCACTTTCACAATGCGCCAGTTACGCAGAACGTACTCGTGAATCTCGGCTTTAATCCAGTGCACGGCAAAAGAGACCAGACGCACGCCCACTTCGGGATTAAAGCGGCGCACCGCCTTCATCAGGCCGATGTTGCCTTCCTGAATCAGGTCCGCCTGCGGCAGGCCGTAGCCGGAGTAATTACGGGCAACGTGGATAACAAAACGCAGATGCGACAGAATCAGCTGCTTGGCTGCTTCCAGATCGCCATGATAATGCAGTCGTTCAGCCAGAGCCCGCTCCTCCTCCGCCGTCAGCATAGGATAGGCGTTGGCGGCTCTAATGTAACCTTCCAGACTGCCTTGGGGTACCAGGGTGAAAGTTTGCATATCTTTGGTCATTCAACCTCTCTCAATTATGCGATGTCTCTTAGGAAGAGAACCGCTTGTGCGACCCGTCACGGACGAATCGCGATATTAACGCCGTTGTGCATCGGCGGGTCGTGCAGTAACCCGACATAAGTTCAGACTGTGATTTTACTCACAAGTTCCTCTGATTCTATCCATTTTATTTAACATATCAAGATGAATACCCGAGGAAATCATACGCCCGCCGAGGTGAAAAAACCGTTGCGCCCGAGGGCGTTTCCCCTGTGCGCGCGGCCTGAATCACAGGGGAAGATTATAGCAAAAAAAGATTACTGCGGTGTAAAACGACGTAAATGTTGCACCGTCGCCAGCCAGGCGGCCAGCCAGCCGATCATCCCGGCGACCAGCAACAGCAGCAGGGATTCGTCCCAGCTCAGCCCGGTTACTTTGAAGGTGGTGCCAAACACCGCGGCGACCTGAGTGACGGCGGCATCCAGCTTCCACACCAACGCCTGCGACAGGATCAGCGACAGCACGGCGCCGCCGAATCCCATAACGGCGCCGCCGTTCAGGAAGGGACGCAGGATAAAACCATCCGTCGCGCCAATCAGCTTCATAACGTTAATGGTTTCGCGGCGGCTGAAAATACTCAGGCGCACGCTGTTGCCGATAACTAAAAAGACGGCGATAACCATCAGGATGCCAATGGTCGCGGAAATCTGTCCGACCAGGCTGGTCAAGGCCACCAGCCGGGCAAACCAGCTGTCGTCCATGCGTACCTCATCCACCCCCTGCGTCGCCGCCACGCGCTCGCGGAGCGTGGTGAGGGTGTCGGCGCTCTGGAAATTCATCCTGGGGGTGATAATGGCGACCGCCGGCAGCGGATTTTCTTCCAGCATGTCCAGCGCGCCGCCAAAGCCGGACCAGTTGCGGAACTCGCCCATGGCGTCATTACGCGACAGATAATTAACCTTTTCGACCCCTTCTTCCGCCTGAAGCCGGGTGATCACCGCCTGCGCGGCGTCATCGTCCAGGGATTTGTCCAGATAGACGGTCAACTGCGGCGTGGGATACCACTGGGCGGCCGCCTGGCTGACGTTTTTCCACACCAGATAACAGATACTCGGCAACGCCAGGGAAATCGCAATCACCATCACGGTCAGCAGCGTCGCCAGGGGCTGGCGCAACATATCGGCCAGGGTATTGCTCCAGGCGTAACGCCACTGTTCCCGCCAGCCGCCGCGCAGCGATTTGGCCTTTGTGACGGTTTTCTTCACATTACGGGCGTTATTCGCCATGATGGTTTCCCCCGATCATGCGGCCGTCGGAGAGCGTCAGCACCCGATAATTGCGTCGGGATATCAGCCCGGTGTCATGGGTTGCCATCAATACCGTTACGCCTACCCGGTTGAACTCTTCAAACAGGCGCAGAATGCCTTCGGACAGCACGTCGTCCAGGTTACCGGTCGGTTCGTCCGCCAGCAGCACGGCGGGTTTATTGACCACCGCCCGCGCAATGCCGACGCGCTGCTGCTCGCCGCCGGAGAGCTGGATAGGGTAGTTGCGGGCCTTATCCAGCAGGCCGACCTTGTCCAGCGCCGCGGAGACCCGGCGGCGGATATCTTCGCTGGTGGCGCCGGCAATGATCAGCGGCATCGCCACGTTGTCATAAACGGTGCGCTCCATCAGCAGATGGTGATCCTGGAAGATCATCCCGATCTGGCGGCGCAGAAACGGCACCTCGCGCTTCGTCAAGCGGCTGATATTGTGCCCGCTGAACAGAATCTGACCGGCGCTGGGGCGTTCAATACCGCAAATCAGCTTCAGCAGGGTGCTTTTCCCCGCGCCGGAGTGGCCGGTCAGAAAGGCCATCTCCGCCGGGCGCAGATGAAAATCCACCCCCTGCAGGGCCTGACGTCCGCCGCGATACGCTTTACTGACCTGTTCAAAACGAATCATCCGTTTTAATCCTCTCGGGCAAAAAGTGCCTCAATAAAATCGTCGGCCTTGAACGGCCGTAAATCTTCGATGCCTTCACCCACCCCGATATAGCGGATGGGAATGCCAAACTGGTCGGCGATAGCGAAAATCACCCCGCCTTTGGCGGTGCCGTCAAGCTTGGTCAGCGAGATGCCCGTCAGCCCGACGGCCTCGTTGAACAGTTTCGCCTGACTCACCGCGTTCTGTCCGGTGCTGGCGTCCAGCGTCAGCATGACTTCGTGCGGCGCCTCTTCATCCAGCTTTTTCATCACCCGCACGATCTTTTTCAGCTCTTCCATCAGATGGGCTTTGTTCTGCAGGCGACCGGCGGTGTCCGCAATCAGCACATCCACCCCGCGCGCCTTGGCGGCCTGGATGGCGTCGAAAATCACCGAGGCGGAGTCGGCCCCGGTATGCTGCGCCACCACCGCGACGTTATTGCGCTGGCCCCAGACCTGAAGCTGCTCGACCGCGGCGGCGCGGAAGGTATCTCCCGCCGCCAGCATCACCGATTTGCCCTGGGCCTGAAACTGGCGCGCCATTTTGCCAATGGTGGTGGTTTTACCCACGCCGTTCACCCCGACCATCAGGATCACGTAAGGCGTTTTGCCTTCGATATTCAACGGCTCATCAACCTTAGCAAGGATCGTCGCCATTTCTTCTTTCAGCTTAACAAAAAGCGTATCAGCATCTTTCAGCTGTTTGCGATTGGCGTGCTCCGTCAGATTGGCGATGATCTTGCGCGTGGTTTCAACGCCCACATCGGCAATCAGCAGCTGCTCTTCCAGCTCTTCAAACAGATCATCGTCGATTTTCTTACCGCGAAACAATCCGATAAATCCTGAACCCAGATTCTGGCGGGTTTTCACCAGGCTGCGTTTCAGGCGGGCGAAGAACCCCTCTTTGGTGGGGCGCTCTTGTTCGTGCGTCGCCGGCGCGGTGTGATCGGCTTGCCGGCTTTCCGGTTCGGCTTCAATGACCGGCGCCGTTTCCTCAGCTAACGGCTCAACCGCCTCCGGCGCGCTATCCGCAACCTGTTCCGCCGTCGGCGCGCTTTCCTGCGCCACGGTTTCCGCGGCGACATGCGGTTCTTCCTGCGGCGCCGGTTCGGTCGGGGCTTCGTTTTCCCGCGCGGGGGAGTCGCCGGATTCGGTTTCAGGTGCGGGTTCGGAGAGCCGATGGTCATCGGCGTCCGCTGCGGGTTCCGCCGCCGGCGTATCCGCGGCTTCAGGTTTATCTTGCGGCTGCTGCTGCTGTTCTTCTTCCTGTCGGCCTAATCCCAGCCAGGAAAAAAAACCGCGCTTCTTCTCTTTTGTCATGTTGCAATCGCGCTCCACGCCGCTCACTGCAGCGAATCGATAATGAAAATCAGGCTATTTTGCCTATAAACCACAAGTTTAACACTTTCCTATCGGCAGCAACACGCAGCCGCGGGGAACAATGACCGACAATCTCGGTAACCGGATATGTCAAAGCGGCAATCCGCGACTTTTGAGGCGCGTTGCCGCAACAACGCTATCTTAACATTCCCTCAACCCCTAACCGCCGTTAGAATAGCGGCTAAATTTCTCCGGCTGTGTCGGCTGGCTTGTCCGGCGCGGCAATCAATATGTGAGCTATGGCTAAAAAAAACGCATCGTCAGCCGCCGGACAGATCCGAATCATCGGTGGTCAGTGGCGCGGCAGAAAACTCCCGGTTCCCGACAGTCCCGGCTTACGGCCCACCACCGACCGGGTGCGGGAAACCTTGTTCAACTGGCTGGCGCCCGTGATCCAGCAGTCACGTTGCCTGGACTGTTTCGCCGGCAGCGGCGCGCTGGCGCTGGAGGCGCTATCGCGCTATGCCGCCCACGCCACGCTGTTGGAAACGGAGCGCGCCGTGGCGCGGCAGTTAACGCAAAATCTGACGCTGCTGCGGGCGGAAAACGCGTTGGTCGTCAATACTGATACTTTGCACTGGCTGGCTCAGGCCGGCGAGCCGTTTGACGTGGTTTTCGTCGATCCGCCGTTTCGCCGGGATTTGCTCAACCAGACGCTGTCCCTGCTGGAGCGGCAAGGCTGGCTGGCGCCGGAAGCGTGGATTTACGTGGAAACCGAGGCGGAGAATAGCCATCTGACGATACCGGACGGCTGGCTGCTGCACCGTGAGAAAATCGCCGGTCAGGTGGCGTATCGTTTATATCTTCGCCAAGAGAACAAAGGAGCACGCGGTGATATGGATTAATCTGGGCCGTTTATTGATGCTGGGCGTGTGGGGATTTCTGATCGTTAACCTGATCCATCCTTTTCCCCGGCCGCTGAATATTTTTATGACGGTGGCGATGGCGTTTACCATCCTGATGCATGGTTTCCAACTGCTGCTGTTAAAATCCAGCCAGCCGAAGGAGAACCCCTCGCTGACCTGGGGGCAGCAGGCGCGCATTTTTCTGTTTGGCGTATTTGAACTGCTCGCCTGGCAGAGCAAGCAGCCTAAACCGCCAAAGAAGTAATCCCATTCCCGGCGGGCGCCCGGATCATGGCGTCAGCCGGTATCAGCGTTCGGAGCGGGTTACTGAGGCGTCAGTTTTTTTTGCCGGGAAGGTAGGGGAAATGCGTAACGTTATCGCCCAGTTCGGAAATCCTGGCGCTGCCCTTTTCAGTGACGGCGTCGATACGGATCACCGCCTGTAAGGGAATGAAGCTGCGGCTGACGCCGGAAAATTCGGTTTTCAGCTTTTCGGTGGAGGGGTCGACCAGTAGCGTTGATTGGCTGTCGAAGACGAAATCGGCGATCTCAATAAAGCCAAACAGATTGCTGGGGACCAATTCACGCACGTAAAGCTGGTAGTTTTTACCATTATTCATAAACTGAATACGATAAAGCGCGGGTTCATTGCTCATTCAACCATACTCTCCTTCAACATATTTTATGTGCCGATCAACAAACCAAACGGGCCGCTAACATAGCATGAAGCATCGGTATGCGCATCTGCCGCACCCGATGTTGTTTATCTTCCTCACAATCCCCTACACTGAATAAATATAACGGTTGGAGAGAGATAAGCTGATGCCGGGTTTCCTTCTATACCGCCCTGTCTTATAGAATAAGGACAATTTATGCTTTGGTCGTTTATCGCCGTGCTCTTTTCCGGCTGGCTGTATGTTGATGCCAGCTATCGTGGTCCGGTATGGCAGCGCTGGCTGTTTAAACCCGTTACCTTATTATTGCTGCTGGCGCTGGCCTGGCAAACGCCGCTGCTGAGCGCGCCGGGCTATCTGATCGTCATTGGGCTGCTGGCCTCGCTGGTTGCCGATACCCTGCTGTTGCTGCCGACGCAGCGCATTCTCTATGCCTTCGGCGCCTACTTTCTCGCGCATCTGCTGTATACCGTCAGCTTTTTCACCAGCCAGATAACGCTCACCTTCTTCTGGCCGCTGGCGCTGGCGCTGATCGTTCTGGCGGCGGTGCTGATAGTGATTATCTGGAGCCGCCTGGATACGCAGCGCTGGCCGGTGTGCGCGTTTATCGTTATGACCACGCTGATGGTCTGGGTGGCCGGCGAGCGTTATTTTGCCCTCGGCACGGACTATAATTTCTCGTTGCTGGCCGGCAGCGCGCTGCTGTTTATCGCCCATGCGGCCTGGCTTATTCATCATTATCGGATCAATTTCCGCGCCCATCAGGCGGTGGTGGCGGCCTGCTATTTCGGCGGCCATTTCCTGATCGTTCGTTCGCTCTATTTTTAATCCCTGGCGGGTAAGCGAATCGCTGGATTAGCCTGATACGAGGGTGTAAAGTTGGCGATGAGAATCACTATCATCAACTCGGGAGGAAGATATGCATTCTCATCAGCATCACCAGCACGGCGCTGAAAAATCGGCCTGCTGCCATAAGCACGCCCGCCAATCGTCACGGGTTGAAAAAAGCTGCTGTGCGGTAAAGCGCGCATCAGGCGCCGTCGCCAATACCGGCCGCGGACCGGAGCTGAGCGCGGAAAGCGGCGATAATGCCGATTCGGACGATCCCGACGGCGGCGATAGCGACCGACCCGCCGGGCATCAGCGTTTCAGTTGGAAAGTCAGCGGGATGGATTGCCCAAGCTGCGCGCGCAAAGTTGAAAATGCCGTAAAAAATCTCACCGGAATAGAACAGGCCAAGGTACTGTTCGCCACCGAAAAACTGGTTGTCGATGCCCGCCGCGACGTACGAGACCAGGTCCAATACGCCGTTAAGCAAGCCGGTTTTACCTTGCAGGATATCATTCCGCACACGCCTCTTTTTCCTGATTCGCGCCGTTTTATCGATGAATACGGCTTCCTGGCGCTGTTCGCCTTGCTGGCGGCGGCAAGCTGGGGACTTTCGCTGGTTAGCGAGTCCGGCGGGCGCATCGCTTTTATCGCCACCACGCTGGTCGGGCTGGTGCCGATCCTGAAAAAAGCGTGGCGGCTTATCCGCTCCGGCACCCCTTTTGCCATTGAAACCCTGATGAGCGTGGCCGCGGTCGGCGCATTACTGATTGGCGCCGCCACGGAAGCCACGGTCGTGCTGCTGCTCTTTATGCTGGGCGAACAGTTGGAGTCCTATGCCGCCCACCGCGCCCGTCGAGGGGTCAGCGCCTTAATGGCGTTGATCCCCGAAGAGGCCACGGTGGTCAGAAATGAACGCCGCGTCCGCGTGCCGATCGCCCAGCTGTTTCCCGGCGATATTATTGAAGTCGCTCCCGGCGACCGGCTGCCGGCCGATGCCGTATTGCTGACCGCCGGCGCCAGTTTTGACGAAAGCGCGCTGACCGGGGAGTCGGTTCCGGTTGAACGGGTACGGGACGAGAAGGTGGCGGCGGGCTGCCTGTGCGTTGACCGGATGGTGCAGCTGCGGGTGGTTTCAACGCCGGGCAATAGCGCGATTGACCGTATTCTGCAATTGATCGAACAGGCGGAAGAGCGCCGGGCGCCGATAGAGCGCTTCCTCGATCGTTTCAGCCGTTACTACACGCCGGCTATTATGCTGCTGTCGTTGCTGGTTATTCTGATTCCGCCGCTGTTGCTGGCGCAGCCCTGGCAGGAATGGATCTACCGCGGGTTGACGCTGTTGCTGATCGGCTGTCCCTGCGCGCTGGTGATATCCACCCCGGCGGCGGTCGCTTCCGGCCTTGCCGCGGCGACCCGCCAGGGGGCGCTGATTAAGGGCGGGGCGGCGCTGGAGTCGCTGGGCGGCATCCGTACCGTCGCCTTTGATAAAACCGGCACGCTGACCGAAGGCAAACCGCAGGTTACGGATATTGTGCCCGCCGCCGGCGTCAGCGAGGCCGCTCTGCTGGCGCGTACCGCGGCGGTGGAGTCGGGTTCGCGCCATCCGCTGGCGAAAGCCATCGTGCGGCGGGCGCTGGCGGCGAGCGCGTTTCTGCCCGTCGCGGAGCAGCGGGGGATGCTGGCGGGCATCGGCGTGGCGGGGACGATCGCCGGCAAACGCCTTCAGGTCAGCTCCCCGGCCAGGCTGGCGGCAGGCACGCTGGATGCTGACTGGCGGCAACGCGTCGATGCCTTGGAAAATGAAGGGAAAACGGTGGTGGTGGTGCAGGAGGAGAGCCGCGTGCTCGGTTTGCTGGCGCTGCGGGATACGCTGCGTAGCGATGCGCGATCCGCGCTGGGTCGGCTCCAGGCGCTGAATATCCGCTGCGTGATGCTGACCGGGGACAACCCGCGAGCCGCCGCGGCCATCGCCGGCGAGCTGGGCATTGATTTCCGCGCCGGTTTGCTGCCGGCGGATAAAGTGACGGCCATCGGCGAACTTAATCGGCAACGTCCCACCGCCATGGTGGGGGACGGCATTAACGACGCCCCGGCGATGAAGGCGGCGACCATCGGCATCGCCATGGGCAGCGGCACGGACGTGGCGCTGGAAACCGCCGACGCCGCCTTGACCCACAGCCGTCTGGATGGGCTGGCCGCGATGATCCGGCTGTCGCGGGCGACGAACCGCAATATTCGCCAAAACGTTACCATCGCCCTGGGGCTGAAAGCGCTGTTTCTCATCACCAGCATTATGGGGATCACCGGGCTGTGGCTGGCGGTGCTGGCGGACTCCGGCGCCACGGCGCTGGTTACCGCCAACGCGCTGCGCTTGCTGAAGAAACGGGACGGGTAAAGGCGGTCAGGCTGTTGGCAAAGCACCGGGCTTTGCCGGCACGCGGCGCTTATCCCCCTTTGCGCAGCAAATACCGATACGGCAATTGCTCGGTGACCTGCGCCAGCAGCTCGTGCTCCATATAACGGCAGAAACCGGGAATATCGCGGGTGGTCGCCGGGTCGTCCGCCAGCACCAGCAGCGTTTGCCCGGTCGCCATCTGGCGTACCGCTTTGCGTACCATCATCACGGGTTCCGGGCAGCGCAGCCCCTGGGCGTCAAGGGTTATGTCGGGATTGGCGAAGAGGTCGGTCATCAGGGCTCTCGGTGATAGATGGCAATAAAAACCGCCATAGTTTACGCCGGGGATTTTTCGGCGCAAGCCGCGACAACGTTTGCGTAAAAAACAACCATTGCATTGCCGAAGCAAATGCGTATTATGCGCCGCAAGCGGCGGCCCGGAAGGGCGGCGGCTAAAAAAGAGCAGGACGTTTCTTGGGTTCCCTCACCCCAATAACCAAAAAGGTCGCATATATGTATGGTTTTACTCCCCGGCAGCGGCTTGCGGCGCTGATCTGGCTTGCGTTGTTTCATATTCTGATCATTACTTCCAGTAATTATCTGGTACAGCTCCCGGTGTCGATTTTTGGTTTTCATACCACCTGGGGCGCCTTCACTTTTCCGTTTATTTTTCTGGCCACCGATCTGACCGTAAGGATCTTCGGCGCACCGCTGGCGCGGCGTATCATTCTGACCGTGATGGCGCCCGCCCTGCTGATCTCCTATCTGGTGTCGGCCCTGTTTTACCAGGGAGCGTGGCAGTCATTCGGCGCGCTGGGGCAGCTCAATATCATCGTGGCCCGCATCGCCTGCGCCAGCTTTATGGCGTACGTGCTGGGGCAGATTCTGGATGTGCACGTTTTCAACCGGCTGCGGCGGCGCAACGCCTGGTGGGTGGCCCCGGCGGTATCCACCGTCTTCGGCAACCTCTGCGATACGCTGGCCTTTTTCTTTATCGCCTTTTATCGCAGCAGCGATCCTTTTATGGCCGCCAACTGGATTGAAATCGCCCTGGTGGACTACACTTTCAAGCTGCTGATCAGCCTGCTTTTCTTCCTGCCGATGTATGGCGTTATGCTGAATATGGTGCTGAAACGCCTGAGCGAACAGCAGCCCGGCACGCCTTATCGTCCCGCGGCGAGTCGCCGCTAGGCCGGTATCGCAGCAATAGACGGCCGCAAACTGGCTGTTTTTACCGATCGAATAGCGTGCGATAATGTTTTATCCGTTCCAATAAAAAGAGAAAGGGAACCCTAATGCCGAATGTAGTGAAATACCTCGCAATGAGCCTGTTGGTTGTTATGCTTGCCGCCTGCGACGGCGATGCGAAAGACGCCGCGCCGGCGCAGGACAAACCGGCGGCGGAAGCGGCGACCGGCCAGAATATTGAATTGCTGTCCGGCAAGGTTGCCTTTACCCTGCCGGCCGATATGAGCGATCAAAGCGGTAAACTGGGTACTCAGGCCAATAATATGCACGTTTACGCCAATGCCAGCGGGCAAAAGGCGGCGATCGTGATTCTGGGCGATAACACCACCGAAGAGTTATCGGTGCTGACGCAGCGTCTGGAAGATCAGCAGCGCACGCGTGACGCCAATCTCCAGGTGGTGACCAACAAAACCATCGAGGTGGACGGGCAGAAACTGCAACAGCTGGACAGCATTATCACCAGCAGCGGCCAGCAGGCTTATTCATCTGTGGTGCTGGGCAAGGTGGACGATCGTCTGCTGACGCTGCAAATTACGCTGCCGGCGGATAACCAGCAGCAGGCGCAGGCCGAAGCGGAAAGCATTATTCAGACGCTGAAGCTGAAATAAGCCGTATCCCCTTCATTTTTCAGGCCGCAGGGTTCTCCTGCCGCCTGAAACCCATGGGGGAAACGCCGGTTGGAAAAAAACGCCGCTGGATGGCGCGTGATACCTGTCCGATAATTGGCGCTTCGCGTAATCCCCTCACCGAGCCGATTTGCGCATTCTTTTATTTTAACTTTTGATATCAATATAATGACCCGTTCTCCCCGATCGACAGCTTGGCTGCGCGTCGTCAGCCTTGCTTTGGCTGCGTTTATTTTTAACACCGCTGAATTTGTTCCCGTCGCTTTACTGTCCGACATTTCCGTCAGCTTTTCGATGAGCGCCGCGCAGGTGGGGTTAATCATCACCATCTATGCCTGGGTGGTGGGCGTCATGTCGCTGCCCTGTATGCTGCTTTCCAGCAATATGGAGCGTAAACGGCTGTTGATTAAGATTTTTATTCTGTTTGTCGCCAGCAATCTGTTATCCGGCCTGGCGTGGAACTTCTGGGTATTGGTGATCGCCCGTATCGGCGTGGCGCTGTCCCACGCGGTTTTCTGGTCGATAACGGCATCGCTGGCGGTGCGTCTGGCGCCCAGGGATAAAAAAGCGCAGGCGCTGAGCCTGCTGGCGACGGGAACCGCGCTGGCGATGGTGCTGGGCCTGCCTTTAGGCCGGGTGATCGGCCAGTATTTAGGCTGGCGCGTCACTTTTTCGATTATCGGCGCGGTTGCCGCTGTGGTTATGCTGGTGATGATGAAACTGTTGCCCGAGCTGCCCAGCAGTCATGCCGGTTCGCTGAAAAGCGTGCCGGAGCTGTTTAAACGGCCGGCGCTGCTCTGCGTCTATGGTTTAACGGTGGTGGTGGTCACCGCCCATTTTACCGCTTACAGCTACATCGAACCCTTTGTGCAAAAGGTGGCGTTGATGAGCGACGGCTTTATCACCGCGCTGCTGCTGCTATTCGGCGGCGCCGGGATCCTCGGCAGCATGCTGTTCAGCCGCTATAGCAACAAATATCCGGCGGGGTTTTTGATCGCCGCCATCGCGTTATTGTTCCTGTGCCTGCTGCTGCTGTTGCCGCTTTCCTTCAGTCGCGCCAGCCTGTCGCTGGTATGCTTCGTCTGGGGCGTGGCGATTATGGCCATCGGTCTGAGTATGCAGGTCAAAGTCCTGACGTTGGCCCCCGATGCGACGGACGTCGCCATGGCGCTGTTTTCCGGCATTTATAATGTCGGCATCGGCGGCGGCGCGTTGCTCGGCAATCAGGTGATTACCCACCTGAACCTGACGGAAATCGGTTTTATCGGCGCCGCGCTGGCGCTGATCGCGCTGGGATGGTGTATTTTTATTTTCAGGCGTTATGCTCAAGCTTTAGACAATTCGGTTATCAACTGATTGCCGGTTTTCAGGTGAGGGGGGTTATGGGGTCACAGTATGCGCGTCTGATTACCCTGGCGGCGATTGGGGCGACAACCGTCGCGCTCCTGTTGTTTATCATGAAGCTGTTTGCCTGGTGGTACACCGGGTCGGTGAGTCTGCTGGCGTCGCTGGTGGATTCTCTGGTGGATATCGCCGCGTCGCTGGTGAATCTTCTGGTGGTGCGCTACTCGCTGCAGCCGGCGGACCCCGAACATACGTTCGGCCACGGCAAGGCGGAGTCGCTGGCGGCGCTGGCGCAGAGCATGTTTATTTCCGGCTCCGCCCTGTTTCTTATTTTGACCGGCTTACAGCATACGATGACCCCCCGGACGCTGCACGCGCCGGAGGTGGGAATAGGGGTGACGGTTATCGCTTTAGCGTCAACCCTGTCGCTGGTGGCCTTTCAGCGCTGGGTGGTTAAACGCACCGGGAGCCAGGCGGTGCGGGCGGATATGCTGCACTACCAGTCCGACCTGCTGATGAACGGCGCGATACTGGCGGCGCTGGTATTAAGCTGGCGGGGCGAGACCCACGCCGATGCGCTGTTTGCGCTGGGCATCGGGGTTTATATTCTGTACAGTGCGCTGCGTATGGGCTACCAGGCCGTGCAGTCGCTGCTGGATCGCGCGTTGCCGGATAATGAGCGCGACGCTATCGTTAATATTATCACCGGCTGGCCGGGAATCCGCGGCGCGCACGCTTTACGCACCCGCCGCGCCGGGCCTACCCGGTTTATCCAACTGCATCTGGAGATGGATGACGCGCTGCCCCTGGTGCAAGCGCATCAGATTGCCGACGATCTGGAACAGGCGTTGCTAAGGCGATTCCCCGGTTCTGATATTATTATCCATCAGGATCCGGTTTCGTCGGTGCCTGAAGAGCAAAGGGGGCTATTGAATGTGTAGCTCGGCGTCGGTCCGGCAGAGATTCCCCGCCGGTTTATGCGTGAAACAGCATGGATCGTGAAAATTACAGCATAATTTTGCCTGACCTGAATCAATTCAGCCGCCGGTATTTGTTATAATATGCCTCTATTAAAAATTTAGAGGGATGCCGTCGACATAACGGGCGACGGTCCATTGGCGATAGAAAAATCCTGCGAAATTACATCTACAAGTCCAGAGGTTGTCATGATTAAAAGAATCGGAGTACTGACGAGTGGTGGTGATGCACCCGGTATGAATGCGGCAATTCGCGGTGTGGTACGTGCCGCGCTGACGGAAGGGTTGGAGGTTTTCGGCATTTATGACGGCTATCTGGGGTTGTATGAAAATCGGATGGAGCAGTTGGATCGCTACAGCGTGTCGGACGTCATCAACCGCGGCGGTACTTTCCTCGGGTCGGCGCGTTTTCCTGAATTCCGCGAAGAAGACGTGCGCGAAGTCGCCGTGCAGAACATGAAAGACCAGGGGCTTGACGCCCTGGTGGTTATCGGCGGCGACGGTTCCTATATGGGGGCCAAACGCCTGACGGAAATGGGTTTTCCCTGTATCGGCCTGCCCGGCACCATTGATAACGACGTGGCGGGCACCGACTACACCATCGGTTATTTCACCGCGCTGGAAACGGTGCTGGAAGCGATTGACCGCCTGCGTGACACCTCTTCATCGCACCAGCGTATTTCCATCGTGGAAGTGATGGGACGCCACTGCGGCGATTTGACGCTGGCGGCGGCGATCGCCGGCGGCTGTGAGTTTATCGTGCTGCCGGAAGTGCCGTTCAGCCCGGAAGATCTGGTGAGCGAGATCCAGGCCGGTATCGATAAAGGCAAGAAACACGCCATTGTGGCGATCACCGAACATATTTGCGATATCGGCGAGCTGGCCAAGTATATCCAGCAGGAAACCGGTCGCGATACGCGTTCCACGGTGCTGGGGCATATTCAGCGCGGCGGCTCTCCGGTGGCCTATGACCGTATTCTGGCCTCCCGCATGGGCGCGTATTCGATAGAACTGCTGTTGCAGGGCTACGGCGGCCGCTGCGTCGGTATCCAGAATGAAAAGCTGGTGCACCATGACATTATCGACGCCATTGAGAACATGAAGCGCCCCTTCAAGGGCGACTGGCTGGAAACGGCCAAAAAGCTGTTCTGATGCCGCGCCGCGCTTTCGCCTGAATCTCGCACTATCCCGCTGTTGCCAGCGGGATTTTTATTTTTAACGCCTTGCTTTTGCCGATCGTCGGGGGAACATCGCGCAGCCCGGCGGCGATATATAACTGAAAGATATATAAAAAAGGCATTTATTATTTTTTACCGGCGTTCAAAGCTGTTAGCCTGCAAATTACCCTTTCCCTCCTTAATGGTTCTGTCCATTCGCCGCTATGAATATCGATCTTCGCCAGTTGCGCCACTTTATCGCCCTGATTGAGCATCGCAATTTCACGTCGGCGGCGCAGGCGACGAAACTTTCCCAGTCGGCGTTCAGCCGCAGTATCCAGTCGCTGGAACAGACCATCGGCGCTCGCCTGATCGATCGCAATAACCAACTGGAGCCTACGCCCAAAGGGCTGATCGTGCTGGAACATGCGCGCCGCCTGATTAATCAGACCCACGATCTGTTCAACGACGTGCAGCAGTTCAACGGCAAAGAGGCCGGAGAGGTGCGCTTCGGCTGCGGACCCGCGCCGGCGGCCTGGCTGATGCCGCAGGTGATCGGCGCCTTTTCCCGCCAGTATCCCAAGGCAAGGATGGTGTTTCGCGTCGATAACTGGCAGGCGCTGGGCCATCGGCTGACGGCGGAAGAGCTGGCGTTTATCGTGGCGGATACGCGCAACTTTGAATTCGACGCCCGCTATCAGGTGCAGCCGCTGAGCCAGCACCGCTGGGGATTCTGCTGCCGCGAGGGGCACCCTTTGGCGGCGTTCGACGAGATCACCGTCGACCAGCTGTTCGCCTATCCGCTGGCGGCCACCATTCGTCCGCCCAATCTCCATCGCGCGTTGGTGCAGCTCAGCGGCAAGCAGGACATTCGCACCAGCATCGAGTGTGAAAACGGCTATAGCCTGCTGGACGTGGTGCGCCATTCGGACGCCATCGGCACCACCAACCATTTCCATATACCCAAGCAACAGGGTATCCACATGTTGAAAATCGCCGGTCTGGATGACGACGCCGACGAGTTTTATACCCACTACGGCATCATCTATCTGGCGGACGCCCGCCTGCCGCTGCTGGCGCGCAAACTGATTGAAACCTTCACGCAGGTCGATCATGACCTGCATGGTTCCGCGGTATCGCTATAACGGCGTAACGCTGAAATCGCTGATCGCCTGCCGCGAGTACACGGTGCGGAAACCGAAATGGCCCGGCGCGGGCGCCGCCGGATACGCGGCGCGAAAATAGAGGGCGTCATCCACCAGAAAGCGGGTTTCGCGGCGATCGACCTCAATAACCACCTGGTAACGATGATTGGGCCGCAGCAGATGGTCGGCGTCGGTATATTCTCCCAGCAGCGCGCGTTCCCCCTGTCCGTTGTAGTAACGAAAGCGCGTGGTGCTGTTCCAGTTGCCGCCCATGCCGACATAGTACAAATCCAGATTGTCGTACTCGCTCAGCCGGCCGTGGCGCGTAAAGAGGTTGCTATGGGCCGGATCGCGCGCCGCCCAGAACTGGTTGAGATCGGACAGGCGATCGTGCGGGCCGTCGGCCACCAGCACTTCGCGCGCAAAGGCGATGCGGTAGGCGCCGGCAAGCGGCGCGTCCAGCCACAGCGTCAGCCCGGCCGCGCTCTCCAGCGTCAGGCGTTCGGCATCGGCCTGGATGGCCGTGCGCTGGGGATCTTCCTGCTCCACCCGCCAGAGCAAGGGCTGACCGCGCTGGTCGGTTGACCAGGTGAGCGCGTAGCGGTGCGGATCCTCCGCCGCCTCGCGCTTGTTATCCGCGCCGGCCGGGTGCGTTTCCTGAAGTGAAGACAATAGGGTGGTGCTTTCAGTGCAACCTGAATACGTCATTTTGATGTCCTGTTTACTCTCCGCCTGCCCGGCGGAATCAATGTGAGGAAGGGATATCGTCCAACAAGGCCAGCAAGGCGATGGCCGCCAGCCCCCACTGCGCCACGGCGTTTGTCGCCAGATTGGACGCGATGGCGCTGTCCGAATGTTTGTCGATTAACGAGTCGACCACGGCCTCGTCAATCGGATAGAGCGCCTCGGGCGGCGCAATGCGCCGCAGCGCTCGTCCCGGATTGGCAATGCCGCCGCTGCCGTCGTTGAACTCGGTCCAGGCCCGCTGCGCCAGCGCCCGATCGCGCAGACGCCAGGCGGCGAAGGCGGTCAGCCGGGCGTGGCCCTGCGCCAGATTAAGTTTCTTCACCGGTTTGCCGACAAAGGCGCTTAAGGCGACGGGGTCATTGTATAGCCGGCAGTAATCCAGCCAGGCGCGGGTAAAGGCAGGATCCGGCAGCACCTCAAGCAGTTCGCCGGCGATCTCCGCCAGGCCGAAGACGGCGCTCAGGTGGGAGATGGCAACCTGGTCCGGCGGCGCGGGGGAAAAGCGGCCGCTGTCCGGATCGATGTCGGCGACGCCGGTGAAAAAGCCGTGCGGCTGGGCGGCGATGGTTTGCATGCTATTCAGCAGGCGGTCGCGCATCGCCGGATCGCCGTGCCGCTCCCAGGCCGTCAGCCAGGCCGCGGCCACGGCGCCCCAGTCGGTGCCGAAATAGAGGCTGACGTGATGCGGCGCGGCGGGCAGGGTCTGTCCGATCTTGCGGCCGGGCACCACGTCGCGCAGGGCGCGCACGCCTTCGATCTGCTCATCCATCAGTTCGCCGATGCGCTCATCGGCGGTGAGGTAGTAGAGAAAACGGCGGTTGGCCGCGGTGGAGATCCTAAGCTGTTTGGCGCTGTCTCCCCAGTGGCGCACGTTGTGCCGCGAGCCCAAGGGACGGAAGCGCCCTATATGGTAAACGTCCACCTCGCCGGTATGGCGGGTCATGGCCTCCGCCATGCGGAACGCCTCCGCCCGGCCGCTGTGCAGGAAGTAGTGCCACAGCCACAGGTCGGTGCTGAGCTCCGAGTTATCCCAGGCATAGCCCCCGACGTCGTAACGCCAGACGTGACGGTCGCTGTCATAGGTGTGCATCACGTCGCCAAAGTCCCAGAAGCCGTACCATTTGCGCTGTTCCACCTCCTGGCGATAGAAATCGAAATACCAGGCCAGCTGGTTTTCCAACTGCGCGCGTTGCGGCGAGGAGGCCGAGGCCGGGGCCCATAGCGGGCCGAACGCCCTGGCGCGGGACAGATCCTGCGCCTGCGCCACCAGCAGCGGAGGCTGTTGCATGCGCTGCGCCAGCGCGGCGAAACCGGCGTTGTCCGGCGTGGCGGCGAGAATATCGATAAACAGCTCGCTGGTGCGCGCCACGCCGAGCGGCGAGGTAAAGCCGGGTTCGTAATCCTCGTAGGTGATCTCCAGCCCTTCGCGCTGCGCGGCGAAGGTATCCTGTCCCAGGCCGTCGTGGTAGAAGCGCATATCCATCGGCTCCGCCGTGGGCGACCACAGCCATAGCGTCACCGTCGCCAGGGCGGTGTGGGCGTTATTAATCTCCAGGCAGGCCGGGTAGCTCTGCCAGAAGTTGCGGATGCCGAACGCCACGCCGCCCTGCGGCGTGCCCAGATAGCCGACGCCCGCCGCCCGATCGCCGGTGGCGGACAGCAGCCAGCCTTGCCCCTCTTTGGTTCGTTTGTGGATCTGAAAGCCATCGGGATGATGCTGCGTCAGCCGATAGCTGCCGAACGCCGGGATATGATGCAGCCGTTTCCCCACCGCCGGGGGAAACTCCGCTACCGGCGGCGTCGCTTTGCCGCTCAGCTGCGCGTCGATAACGGCGGCGCCGGCATTGCGGCGCAGCCCGGTAAGGCCGCGCACCGCTTCGCGGAACACGCCGCCCCGATCGGAGGCGAAGCGTACGTGGCGATCGTGCAGCTCCCCCTGCAAGGGAACGTCGAACGCCAGCCCCAATCCCTTCAGACTCTGGTCGGGGTCATCGTGGTCATAGATCAGGGTATGCACCACGCGCAGCGACGCGGAGTCGGCATAGCCATACAGCCGAATCACAAACGGGATGCGCGTGATGCCCTGCCGCTGGCGATGATGGTGGGCGCCGCGCAGCGCGATGACCGTCCGTTGCGGCCCGCGCTGTTCCACCGTCACCGTCTCGACCTGGCCCTGATACTCATCCAGCGTCAGCACCGTATCGCTCTCTGCGCCGGCCTGCACGCGCAGCACCAGCCGTCCGTGCGTCAATGCCAGCCGCCGGTCCTGCCAGACTTCCTCAATCAGGTGGGGGCCGGATTTGGGGATCAGGCAGCGGATACGGCCGGTATCCACCGTCCATCCGCGATCGTTTTCGCCGACCATTTCCGCCGCGGGGGCGGACGCCGGCGGGGCGGGCCGCAGCGTCAGCTTTTCGCCGGGAGGCTGCCGGCCCCCCAGCGCGTGGGCCGACCACTTGATGGAGCCGTCGGGCCAGCGGGCGAGGGGCCAGCTTTGCAGCGAATTAACGTGCTGTTGCCCGTCCCACAGCTGGAAGTCGCTGTCGCCGCGCACCTCTCCTTGCGGCCAGGGAACGCCCCAGGTGACGCCGGCGAAAGAACGCGGAGCCTGCCCGTCCAGCCAGCGCAGGCGCACCTGCGGCGCCGTGGCGGCGGGCGCGCTGTGCTCCGCCGGAGCCGCCGCCGCGCTTTTCCACAACGGCGTCGACAGCGCCAGCAACGTGCCGTCGCGCAGGAAACGCCGGCGTGAATAGGAGATCTTGCTCATCGAATCAGCCCTTGAAATCGTAACCGAAGGTCACGCCGAAGGTGCGCGGCTCGCCCAATACGCCGTACGCCGAGCCGTAGTCGCCGGACTTGGTGGTGCGGTAGTAGGTTTTATCCAGCGCGTTTTTCAGCCACAGCGACACATGCCAGCCGTTGCCGCCCTGTTTGCCGCTCAGGCCGGTCGACAGATTGAGTACGCCATAGGCGGATTTGCGGGTGAATTCGGAGTTATCCACCGTGCCGTAGGCGGCGCTGCGCCACGCCCACTGTCCGGAGACAAAGGCTTGCAGGTTATACGGCGTCTCCCACTCATAGCGTACGCGGGTGTTGTAGCTCAGGCGCGGAGAGTTGAACACCCGCTGGCCGGTGAGATCGCAAGTGGCGGGCGCGCCTGCCAGCAGCGAGACTTCCGCCGGGCATCTGGCGTTGGTGAAGTTGAGATAGCGCGCATCCAGCAAGGTGCCGTTCAGGCTGATGGTCAGCCCGTCGATCGGCCGTAGCGCCAACTGCGACTCCACGCCGCGCGAACGGATTTTCCCGGCGTTGATCAGATAGCTGCTGAGGGTTTCTTCATCATAGGCGGTGGTCTGGAAGTCGGTGACTTCGCTCCAGAACAGCGCGGTGTTCCATTCCACCTTACGTTGCAGCCAGTGGGTTTTCACCCCCAGCTCCGCCGCCCGGGTTTTCTCCGGTTTGATGTACAGAGAGTCGAGCCCCGCCTTTTGCGCCGCGCCGGAGGAGATGTTCAGCCCGCCGGATTTTTCCCCGTAGCCCAGGGTAAGATAGGGAACGACGTTCGGAGTGGCGAACCAGTTCAGGTTCACCATGGCGGACGGCAGGTTATTGGTTTGCTCCAGCAGGCCGGAGTCAAAATCGTTTTTGTTGATACGGCGGAACGATCCTTCTTTCTTCTCGCGGGTATGGCGCAGCCCGACCGTCACGTCCAGCGTATCCGTGGCGTGCCAGGTAGCGCGTCCGTAGGTGGAAAACAGCGTGTCGTCCAGCGCGCCGAAACGCTGAACGAATTTTCCGGTATTTCCCGTCGAGCCGTACCAGTCGGTGACCTGGCTGCCGTCGTAGTAATAGTCGTGCGCGAAGGTATCGAGGTTTTCTCCCCAGTAATCGACGCCCAGCGTATAATCCAGCGCGCCGTTTTTCGGCGAATCCAGCCAGAAGCGCTGCGACCAGGTGCGGTCGCGCACATCCGCGCCGCTGTTGCGGTACAGGGGGATGCTCAGGCCGTCGGCGGTTTTGGGCAGCATGCGGAAATAGCGTATCGACGAAAGGGAGTGCAGGTTGAAGCCGTTGGCGAGCCGCCAGTTGGCTTCCACCGCGCCGCCGCCCTGGGTAACGCGGTTGGAGCTTTCGTCGTCCAGCGCCACCTGGCGCCCCTTGACCACATTCACGCCCAACGCCGAGGCGCGCGCGCGAAACAGATCGACGCCGCCCACTTCGTGACTGTCGATCAACGTCATTACCGGACGGTTGGTGGCGTTGCTGTAGTCGCCGGTAATACGCAGGTTGAAAGCGTCATTGGGCTGATACAGCAATTGGCCGCGGACGCCGTTGCTGGTGCTTCCGCCCAGCTTGTGGCCGTTCTCCACGTTGGTGACGTAGCCGCCTTTTTCGGTGCGGGAAAGGTTGATGCGCCCGGCCCAGCTGTCGCTCAAGGCGCCGGACGCCATCAGTCTGGATTGCAGGTAACCGCGCTGTCCCACCGACTGGCTGATTGAAAATTCCGGCCTGAAGGTGGGTTTGCGGGTGCGGATATCCACCGCGCCCCCGGTGGTGTTAAAGCCGTACAGCATCCCCTGCGGGCCTTTCAGCACGCTGGCGCTTTCGATATCCAGCAGATCGTTGGAGAGCATTCCCGGACGGGAGAGATAGACGCCGTCCTGAAAAAGGCCGACGCTGCTCGGCATGCCGATATTGATTTCGCTGCCGCCGCCGTCGCCGATGCCGCGGATGGTGACGCGGGTATCCATCGCGTCTACCGCCGCGATGTCGATGCCCGTCACCGCCTGGGACAGATCCTCAAAACGATACAGGCGCTCTTCTTCCAGCGTTTGGCCGTCGATAACCGTCGACAGCGTGGCCGGCGGCTGCGCCTGAACGCGCTGGGCGCTCACCTTCACCCGCTTGAGTTGCACCGTGGAACCGGACGTTGCTTGCGCGCCGTTTTTATTCTCGGCGGCGTTTTCGACCAGGGTTGACGTTTCCGCCGATTGCGCGTTCGCCGATAGGGTTAAGGCGCAGCTCATTAAGGCTGGGTGCAGCCATAAATTACGTTTTTTAAAGTTCATGTGCAGTTCCGCATTTAATTAAAAAAGGCCCGCCCGTTGCCGTGAAATTTACGGCAACAATAGGTAAAAAATAATATCGGGAGGAGTGGGTCAGCGTATGGCGTTCAGATAGGAATCATCCAGCCATTGATCCACGTCGAAAGGTTGCCGAATCAGGCGAACCTCGTGGGCCAGTTTCACCGCCTGTTTTAATTTCGCCACATAGGCGGCGTCCCATTCCGGAGACAGTCGCTCCGATAATGGCGGTAAAGTATCCCACTCGGCGCGTAATATGTTTTCCGGGTAACCGGATTGGGTCGCCAATAATTGAATAAAGGCGTCCTTGTTTTTTTCAGCGCTGCCCCAGGCCGCCGCTTCACGCTGTACTTTGACTAAACGGCGGAGAATATCCTCATTACCCCGGGCGAATTTCCCATCCACCAGCAGAAAACCGCTTAGCTGCCCCGCGCCCTGTAAATCGCGGCTGGAAAGCGGGATCTCCGCCAGCCCTTTATCGCGCAGCGATAGGATGTTGCTGCCGCCCCAGGTGGCGTCAATTTGTCCGGCGGCCAACGCCGCGCTGGCCGCCGCGAAGTCGAGGTTGATGATTTTGAGGTCGGACGCTTTCACCCCCTGGGAGTCCAGGGCGTTGACGAAGGAAAGCTCGGCCGCCGTACCGCGAAACAGTCCCACCCGTTTACCCTTTAAATCCGCCAACTGATGGATGCCGGAACCCCGGGCGACGCCCAGATAGTGGTTTATGCCGCGCGCCGCCACCGCAATAACCCGCGTGTCCAACCCGCGGGAGCGGCCGATAATGCTGGCCAGATCGCCGAGGTAGGCCACATCCACCTGGTGGTTGCCGAACGCCTCGTTGATAACCGGGCCCGCGCCTTTGATAAAGGTCCAGCGAATGCTGATGCCGTCTTTGCCGAACTCGCGCTCCAGCAGCTTCTGGCTATAAATCACGTCAATCAGCCCGCCGCCGCTGGGCTGCGTGCCCGCGCCGATATCCGGCGCGGCGATGCGAATTTCACTGATGGCCGCCGCCGTGCCGGAGCACAATATACTGATGGCCAGCAGCCCGGTGAACAACGTTTTACGCCCTAAAGTCATCATGGTATTTTTACCCGCCGTTATGGTGTTTTCGAATATATTTATTTTTAACCGCTTTATTTATTCGAACCCTGAGGTATTGTTGCAACACAACATTTAAACGGTGAGAAATAAACTGACTAATACAAAAAAAGCATTATCATTTTTGTTAATTAGCTAAACCAGCGCTCATCGTTATATTTCACCGGTATGCAGTAAACGAAAAAAAACTATTCCAACTATGCATTAGCCTGAATGGAATTATTCCCCGTAAGCTGAACGCACCATAAATATTATCGGACGAGAGACCTTCCTATCCTGGTCAAATAAATAAGGGTATATCGATATGCATATACATAATTTGACTTTATTGGATGGGACAGAAAAATCGGATAAACGAATTAATGCTGTCAGGAGTAATAACATCATGACGGAATTACTGTATGCGGGAGACGCCGCGGAGTCCCGGCCCCGTTCCCCGCAGGCGACACAGGCTGTCCGCTCCCTCGGCGATTTTGCTCTGCAGCGATTGAACGCGCTACGTCCGTCCCGGCCGCAGTATTGGCTGGCGGCGATATTGACCCTGACGCTGCACGCCGCCGCGCTTTCTCTGCTCAATCGTCCGGCGACGCTGCCCGTGACGGCGCCGCCGCGTCCGCAGCCCGTCAGCGTGGAGCTGGTCGCCGCCGTTCCTGAAGAGCCGGCGCCCGAGGTGGTTGAACCGGCGGCGCCAAGCGAACCGGAACCGGAGCCGCCGCCGGAAACCAAAACGGTGGATGAGAACGCCTTGCTTCCTCCGGTCGTGGAGAAAAAGCCGCCGCCCGTGGCGAAAAAAAAAGTAGCGGTGAAAAAGCGCCAGCCGGCGCCCAAACCGCCGGCGGAACCCAAACCGGCATCGTCCTCGACGGTGCCGGCGGCGCCTTCTCCGGCCGCGGCGCAAGCGCCGCTCACGCCGCCGCTGGCGAACGCCGACTACCTGCATAACCCGGCGCCGCCTTACCCGGATGTGGCGATCAGCCGGGGCCATGAGGGAACCGTGCTGCTCAATGTGCAGGTGCGCGCCGACGGCAAGGTGCAAACCATTCGTATTCAAAAATCAAGCGGCTATCCGGCGCTGGACGATGCGGCCAGAGACACGGTACTGCGCTGGTCTTTCGTCCCGGCCCGCCGCGGTAATCAGGCCGTCAGCGGCTGGGTAATCGTCCCTATCGATTTTTCGCTTAATTCATGAGGTATTCGTTATGACGCTCGGACACATTGAACTGCTCTCCCCGGAGGGGGCGGTTATTCTGCTTTTGCTGCTTTTCTCCGTGGCGACCTGGATGCTTGGGTTGCTGAAGTGGGGGCAATACCGGCGTTTGCGGCGCCGCGACCAACGCTTCCGCGCCGCCTTCTGGCGGCAGGAAGATCTGAGTCAGACGCTGTCCGCCACCGCCAGCCTGCCCGGTTCTCTCGCCAATCTGGCGCAGGCGGCGCTCAACGCTCCGGAACGTATTCGCGGTAATCTGGCCGCCGCCATCCATCTTCCCGATCGGGTGGAGCGGGCGCTGCAACAGCAAATTCAGCGCGAACGCCGTTCGCTGGAAAGCGGGCTGGCGGTCCTGGCCAGTATCGGCAGCACCTCGCCGTTTATCGGTCTTTTCGGCACCGTCTGGGGCATTATGGCGGCCTTGCAGGAGATTGGCCTGACGGGCTCCGCCAGCCTCGATACGGTGGCGGGTCCCATCGGCAACGCGCTGATCGCCACCGGGATCGGCATTGCCGTCGCCGTGCCGGCGGTGCTGATCTACAACTATTTTCTGCGCCGCCTCAAGCTCGCCGTGGCGGAAATGGATGATTTTGCCCACGATATTTACAGCGTGATGCAGGCGCATGATTTTCAAATAAACGGCGAGCCGTCGGCGGCGCCGTTTGCGGTTAAAAACATCCGGGAGGTGGTGTGATATGGCTTTCACTTCCCGTAACGATGACGATGTGATGTGCGAAATGAACATCACGCCGCTGGTGGACGTCATGCTGGTGCTGTTGGTGGTGTTTATCGTCACGGCGCCGATGCTGACCAACGCCATTCCGATCCAATTACCCAAAACCGCGGCGGTGGCGCCGGCCGATCGCAGCGATCCCATCGTTATCAGCATCGACGGCGAACAGCAGGTGTTTATCAATAAAGAGCGCCTTGATCGCGAACAGCTGATCCCCCGCCTGCAACAGGCCAGGGCCGCCGACGATAGCCTGGCGGTGCAGGTGCAGGCGGATAAAAAGGCCAGCTACGGCACGGTCGCGGCGCTGCTGGCCGATGTGGAGCAGGCGGGCATTACGCGCCTGTCCCTGCTGACGCAGAAATAATGTTGCCGGGTAGGTCTGATACCATGACGTCCAAATCCGCTTCCGCGCTCGCCGCTCCGCTGCTGTCCGCGGCGGCGGCGGGCTACGTCGCGTTGGTGGTGCCGCTGCTGCTGCTGGCATGGTGGTGGCTTGCCAGCCGGCTCGGGTGGATGTCGGAGCAAATTCTGCCTTCGCCGATGGCGGTGGCGGCAAGCGCGCGGGCATTTATCCCCGAAGAGCTGATTCATCAACTGCCCATCAGCCTGCTGCGGCTGGCGATCGGTCTGGGCGGCGGCATCGCGATCGGGCTGCTGCTCGGCAGCCTGTTTGGCCTGAGCCGTCGTCTGCACGCGCTGTTTATGCCGCTGTTCACCGTTATCGCGCAGATCCCCACCCTGGCCTGGATCCCGCTGTTTATGCTGGCGCTGGGCATCGGCGAAGCGCTGAAGCTGGTGATTCTGGTGAAATCCGTCACCGTGCCCGTCACGCTGTACACCTGCGCGGGCATTCAGCAGACGCCGCAGAAGCTGCATGAAATGGCGCGCAGCCTGCGCCTGCCGCCGCCGGCGTTTCTGCGCCTGCTGATTATCCCGGCGATGCTGCCCTACGTGATGACCGGCATCCGGCTCGCCTTTTCACAGGGCTGGGTCTCGCTGATGGCGGTGGAGCTGCTGGCCTCCAGCGAAGGACTGGGCTACCTGCTGGTGCAAAGCCGCCAGCTGTTTATGCTGGATCTGGTGTTCGTCTGTATTCTGATTATCGGCCTTTTCGGCTTTGCCGGAGAGCGATTGCTGCTGTGGCTGGAACGGCGCTGGGTACACTGGCCGGCGCCGGTACTGGGCCGCGACGCCATGACCTCCCCGCTTTCCAGCCTGTCCCTGACGCCGTGGATCGTGCCGCTGCTGTTGATCGGCTGCTGGCAGATAAGCGGCGATCGCGGCTGGGTCAACGCCGTCTTTCTCCCGGCGCCGGATCGCGTCGTGGAGACGCTATTCGCCGGGCTGGCCAACGGCGACCTGCTGACCGATCTGACCGCCAGCCTGGCGCGCTCCCTGCAAGGTTTTGCGCTGGGCAGCGCGGCGGGGGTGCTGGCGGGCGCCTGGCTCGGCGGCTGGCCCATGGCCGACAGGCTGTTTAATCCGCTATTGTCCGCGCTGCGCAGCGTGGCGATTTTTGCCTGGCTGCCGCTTATCACCGCCTGGTTCGGTCTGGACGACACCGCCAAAGTGGTGTTTATCGCCGTCGCCGCTTTCTTTCCGGTGCTGCTGGCGACCCGGCAGGGCATCGCCCAGCTGCCGCCCACGCTACGGGAAGTGGCGCGCATGCTGCGCTTGCGTCCGCTGCAAAAGCTGCGAATGCTGGTGCTGCCCAGCGTGCTGCCTTCCCTCTTTTCCGGGCTGCGGCTGGCGCTGATGCACGCCTGGACCGGCGCCATCGGCGCGGAATATTTCATTCCTTCGGGCGCAGGACTGGGCGGCATGATGATTCGCGCCCAACAGCTGCTGGAGTCCGAACGGATTATCGCCGGCGTGGTGCTGATTGCCGTCGTCGCCGCGATTTTTTCCCGCGCTATCACCCTGTCTGAACGCTTTCTGACCGGCTGGCGTTTTAAGTAACCGCGAATGGAGAACCCATGTCCCTGCAATTTCAGCATATTACCAAACGGTTTACGGTGAATGGCGCGTCCCTGACGGCGCTGCAAGAGATTAATCTGGCGCTGCGCGCCGGCGAACTGGTCGCCATCATCGGCGCCAGCGGCTGCGGCAAATCGACGATTTTGCGTTTGGCGGCGGGCCTGGAGGAAGCGGAGCAGGGGACGATCCTGCTGGACGATCGCCCCGTGCAGGGCATTCCCGCCGACGTCAGCCTGGTGTTTCAGGAGCCGCGATTGTTTCCCTGGCTCACCGTGACGGACAATATTCGGCTCGGCATGCTCAATCTCGGCCTCTCCGCGGCGGAGACGGCGGGGCAGATCGCCCACTATTTGCGGATGATGGGGCTGGAAGGATTTGCCGACGCCCTGCCGCACCAGCTTTCGGGCGGGATGGCGCAGCGCGTCGCCATTGCCAGGGGACTGGCGACGCGCCCGAAAATCCTGCTGCTGGACGAACCCTTCGGCGCGTTGGACGCGATCACCAAACAGCAGCTGCAGCAGCGGCTGGCCGATATTCGCCGGCAAACCGATCTGACTATTCTGCTGGTCACGCACGATGTGGAAGAGGCGGTCTTTCTGGCCGATCGCGTGGTGGTGATGTCTCCCCGACCGGGGCGGATCAGCGATATCCTGCCGGTGAACCTCCCTTATCCGCGAGAGCGCAACAGCCAGGCGCTGCTGACGCAGCGCCAGATCCTGAGCGAGGCGTTGAATCAGGCGGAGACCTCGATCGAGGCGTAGCCATGTCTTTGGTTTACCATGGAAAGTACAGATAAATCCTGAAGTTAATGATACCCCCACTCCGGCATAATTATCCCCGTGGGCGTTGAGACTCCCCATAAATCTCGGGAAGGAATGTCTGTAAGCACAGTGAGGGTTTCGTGCGCACTAACCTCAGTCGATTTCTGCCACCGTCGCAGCACGCGCCCGACACGGGGGGCTCAAGCGCCAGCCCCCCGTGACCCCGGGCTTTTCGCGAAATGATGAACCCCGTTGGGGTTCACCCTACGGGCCAACGCAAGCGTTGTTCCATTTTACGTTGCAAAATGGTGTCGTCGCTACGCGATGCCTTCGGCGTACGTGACCGCTGGTCGGGCCGCCATTGACGCGGGATACTCGTCCCATCCATGGGACTCGCCCTAACGGGCCAGCGCAAGCGCTGTTCAAAAACGCTCCCGGCGTTTTTGTCCGGCGCGGCACTGGCTTTCGCGGCGTCCCTGCCGCTCACCCGGCGGCCACGCCCACCTCAGCGCGATTTTTTACGCGAAGGAAAATACTAAAAAAACAACATCATGCCGTCACCGGCTCCCGCTGAACGCTTCCCGCCGCTTGAAAGCTACTGGGTGATTGCCTTACGGATGCGTCATCATAGCGAATCATGGTCATTAACTGGCATAATGCGCCGGTCGTTTTCGGTGAATACCTGACTCAGGTGTTACAGTTCGGGCATCGGATGCCTTGTTGACCTAAACTCGTTATGGTCGCTCCCGTCAGGGACCGACGCGTGACAGTGCTTACTACCGATATCCGCCTGGCGCAAAAGGGCGGGTATAAATAGCTATTATTGAGGTTTTCGCATGACAAAAGTTACCGTTGCCGCAACGCAAATGGCGTGCTCCTGGGATCTGCCCAGGAATATTGAGAATGCCGAAAAGCTGGTGCGACAAGCGCATGCCAAAGGGGCGCAGGTGATCCTGATTCAGGAGCTGTTTGCCGCGCCTTATTTCTGTATCGATCAGAGCCCGGAACACTACGCTCTGGCGCAGGAGCTGGAAACCAGCCCGCTGATTAAACATTTCTCCGCGCTGGCGGCCGAGCTGGAAGTTGTGCTGCCGCTGAGCTTTTTCGAACGTGCCAATAATGCTTACTACAACTCGCTGGTGGTGATCGACGCCGACGGTTCGGTGCTCGATCTGTATCGCAAGACCCATATTCCCAACGGTCCGGCGTATCAGGAGAAGCAGTTCTTTATCCCCGGCGATAGCGGTTTTAAAGTCTGGCAGACGCGCTATGCGAAAATCGGCGTCGGCATCTGCTGGGATCAGTGGTTCCCGGAAACCGCGCGTTGCCTGGCGTTGCAGGGCGCGGAGCTGATTTTCTATCCGACGGCGATCGGCTCCGAGCCGGCGTACCCGGATATCGACAGTCAGCCGCACTGGACCCGGGTTCAGCAGGGCCACGCCGCCGCCAATCTGGTGCCGGTGATTGCCTCCAACCGTATCGGCACTGAAGCCAGTAAATATATCGACGGTCTGGAAATGACCTTTTACGGCTCCTCCTTCATCGCCGATCAAACCGGCGCGCTGGTGGCGCAGGCCAACAAAACCGACGAAACCGTACTGGTGCATACCTTCGATCTGAACGCCATCGCCGCGCAGCGCGCGTCCTGGGGACTGTTCCGCGATCGCCGTCCGGACATGTACGGCGCGATCGCCAGCTCTGACGGCAAGACGCGGAGATAAATGATGTCACAATTGACCACGCCGTATCAGGATGGTTTTACGATGCCGGCCGAGTGGGCGCCGCAGGAAGCCGTGTGGATGCTGTGGCCCTATCGCCGCGATAACTGGCGCGATGATGCGCTGCCGGCGCAGCGAACCTTTGCCGCTGTGGCCGACGCCATCGCGCAGCAAACGCCGGTAATCATGGGCGTGCCGGCCCGTTATCTGGATGACGCCAAACGCACCATGCCCGGCAGCGTCACGCTGGTCGCCATGGAGAGCGATGACGCCTGGATGCGCGATACCGGCCCGACGATGGTGCTGAATCAGGCGGGCGAGCGCCGCGGCATTGACTGGCGGTTTAACGCCTGGGGCGGCGAACTCGGCGGTCTGTATGAAGACTGGCGCCAGGATGAAAAGGTGGCCGCGCAGGTGCTCTCCTATCATGGCGATGCACGCTACGCCGCGCCGTTGGTGCTTGAGGGCGGTTCAATCCATAGCGACGGCGAAGGAACGCTGCTGACCACGGCGGAGTGCCTGCTGAATCCCAATCGCAACCCGCAGTTGAGCAAAGCGCAGATCGAACAGCTGATGCGTGATTATCTGGGCGTCTCGACGATTATCTGGCTGGCGGAGGGGGTTTATAACGACGAAACCGACGGGCATATCGACAATATGTGCTGTTTTGTCCGCCCCGGAGAAGTGGCGCTGCACTGGACCGATGATAAAAACGACCCGCAGTATCCCCGGTCGGCGGCGGCTTATGAGGTGTTGTCCGCCGCGCGCGATGCGCAGGGGCGTCAGCTGAAAATCTGGAAGCTGCCGGCGCCGGGGCCGCTATACGCCACGCCGGAAGAGACGCAGGGCGTGGATGCGGGGAATGCGATTGAGCGTAATGCCGGATCGCGCTTGGCGGGATCGTACGTGAACTTCCTGATCAGCAACCGGCAGATTATTTTCCCGCTGCTGGACGAACGTACCGATGATATTGCCCGCGCCCTGTTACAGCAGATATTTCCGGGCTATGCGATAAGCGGCGTGCCCGCCCGCGAGATCCTGCTGGGGGGCGGTAATATCCACTGTATTACCCAGCAAATTCCGGCGGTGAGATAAGGCGGGAAGCGTTATTGATAACCCCCTCCCGGCCTCCCCCTTGTCAGGGGGAGGAGCATTCTCCCTCCCCAGTGAAGGGGAGGGCCGGGGTGGGGTAAAACCCCAGGAAGATAGTGAACTTAGCCGCGTTTGGCTTCCGCCGCGGCTTTAACGATCACCGCGAAAGCGTCGGCTTTCAGCGAGGCGCCGCCGACCAGCGCGCCGTCGATGTCCGGCTGAGTGAACAGTTCCGCCGCGTTGGAGGCGTTAACGGAGCCGCCGTACTGAATAATAACCTGTTCAGCAACAGCCTTATCCTGTTTGGCGATATGATCGCGGATAAACTTGTGAACCGCCTGAGCCTGAGCCGGAGTGGCCGACTTGCCGGTACCGATAGCCCAGATAGGTTCGTAGGCGATGACCGCGTTTTCAAACGCTTTGGCGCCCAGCGTATTCAGCACCGCGTCCAGTTGACGCGCGCAAACGGCTTCAGTCTGTCCGGCTTCATTTTCAGCTTCGCTTTCACCGATGCACAGTACCGGAATCAAGCCGGTTTCTTTCAGTACGCCGAATTTTTTAGCAATGAATTCATCGCTTTCTTTGTGATAAGTGCGGCGTTCCGAGTGGCCGATGATAATGTATTTCGCACCGATATCTTTCAGCATGGCGGCGGAGGTTTCACCGGTATAGGCGCCGGAAAGATTGACGTCTACGTTTTGCGCGCCCAGATGGATGCGGCTGCCAGCCAGTTGATGATTAGCCTGATCCAGATAGATCGCCGGCGGGGCGATGGCGATGCCGCAGCCGTCAACCGCGCTCAGTTCATGGCGCAGGCCGGTAATCAGCTCGTTGACCATAGCGGTGCTGCCGTTCAGTTTCCAGTTACCCATAACTAATGGATGTCGCATTTTTTTTCCTCCAGGCGGAATAGCGAGTGAATCAAAATTTTACTGCCTATCCGGCAGTCTGACCTGCTAATAGTATAAAGACGAAACGTTGCCGTGGCTCGGTTTTTCGTCATTAATTGCCGCGTTGATCAGGGGGTGGATAGCGTTAGCTTAATCGGTTCAACAGCAAAAGTTAGTCCCTTTTCGCTGTTGTCCGCCACAACATAGCGCAAAGCGCCCTCGGTTTGCTGGTAAAAGTGCTGTCCTTTGCCTTTTGTCAGTAATTCGGTGATTTTTTTGATGCTCTGCTCCTCCGTCAACGACGGAACAAAAGCCCGCAACAGCGCCGCCATATAGCTGACGGCCTGCGCGCGCCGGGCTTCCGTTTCCGTCTCTTCCGGCTGTGGGACCCAGGTAATTTGCAGCGTTTTGATTTTACCCGTCCCTTTCTCCAACGCCGTTGAAGCATATAGCCGATCGTTGATTTTGCTGGCGGCTCGGGTCAACTGACCGGCGCTGTGGCCGCTATCGACCACGCGGAATTCGCTGATCGGCAGCGTCGGATTGCTCAGGTTGTAACGCGTGCGAAACTGCACGACCGTTTCGTCGAACGTAGGCGCGCCCGACAGCAGATAGGGGGCGGCGACCGGCGTTTTCGGCGGAAAAGTCGGATCGGACCGTGCGCCGGGAAGATAGAGCGTCAGTGCCGACAGGGTAAACAGGAGCGCCAGGGTTTTTCTTGTCATGGGTACTTTATCAGGTGAAGGTTAAATTGAGCCGACGGCGGCGAATAACGACGATACGTCTGATTAAAGCGGCATTCGCTGGGTATTGTCAAAATTCGCAGAAAGATTGCCGGTGCGCCATCCTGTTGGGGTAAAATCGGCCCGAATTGATATGCGGGGTTCGATGCGTAATGACGCTACAGCAATGGTGTTTCTCGTTTAAAGGCCGTATCGGCCGTCGTGATTTCTGGATTTGGCTTGGCATCTGGCTGGCGCTGATGCTGCTGCTGTTCACCTTGGCCGGCCTGAAGTGGCTGGATACGCAATCCACCGCTTTCGCTCTGGTGGCGTTGCTGTGGCCTACGGCGGCGATAGTGGTAAAGCGTCTGCACGATCGTAATAAAAGCGGCTGGTGGGCGCTGCTGTTAATCGTGGCGTGGATTCTGGCGGCCGGTAACTGGTATATGCTGCCGGCCATCTGGCAGTGGGGCATCGGCCGTTTTCTCCCCATCCTTATCTGCGTGATGGTATTTCTCGACTGCGGCGTTTTTGTCGGCACGTCCGGAGACAACCGTTTTGGGCCGCAAGCGGAACCGGTCAGGTTCCGCCGCTGAATGTTTATCACCAGTAGTGCTCACTGGTGATATGACCGGGCCTGCGGCGCAGATGCTTGGTCATTTGCCGCTCTTCTTTCAGTATTTGCTGGGTATCGCGCACCATCTGCGGGTTGCCGCACAGCATGATATGGCTGGTCGCGGCATCCATCGGCAATCCCACCGCAGCCTCAAGCGCGCCGTTGGCGATCAGCGCGGGGATGCGGCCGGTCAATGAGCCGGCGTTTTCTTCCCGGCTGGTTACCGTTTGAATCTGCAACTGGCCGAGGTAGCGTTGTTGCAGTTGCTGCATCAGCGGTAAATAGCTCAGGTCGCGGGCAAAGCGGGCGGCGTGAACCAGCACGATGTTTTTAAAGCGCGCCAGATCTTTGCCTTCCTGCAGAATGGAGAGATAAGGTCCGATCGCCGTGCCGGTGGCCAGCATCCACAGGGTTTCGCATTCTGGAATCTCCTCCAGCACAAAAAAACCGGCGGCGTCTTTGGTCACCATGACTTCATCACCGGGCTGCAAATCGAGTAAGCGCGGGCTTAATTTCCCCTCGGGAACCGTGACCAGATAGAACTCAAGATTGCGGTCGCTGGGGGCGTTGACATAGGAATAGGCCCGCTGCACGCGCTCGCCGTTCACATCCAGCGCCAGTTTGGCGTACTGCCCGGCGGTGAAGGGCGCGGTGGGGGCATGAACCCGGATGCTGAACAAACTCTCCGTCCAGTTTTCCACCTGAATAACTTTGCCTGTCACCCATTCAGCCATCGTTGTGTGCTCCTGTTTCTGTTATTACCGTGGTATCCGCTATCCGGCAAATCGCAGGCGCGGCGGCTTTTCCGCGCCAGGCAATCATGGGATGTACTGCGGGATACAACGGCCGGCGATATCCGCGTTATGTCCGTGCGGCCATTAATTGGCCGCCTCTACGATACGCCATTTATTAACAATTGTGAAACAATTAGGCGGTTAAAATAGATTGGTTAACCATCGGGTTAAAGCAGAAAATCATGCAGCGTCCGATCCTTGCGGTCGAGGTAATGGGTGGATTTGATGCGGCGGATGGTGCGTGATTTTCCGCGGATCAGCAGGGTTTCGGTGGTGGCGATATTGCCGCGGCGCGCGATCCCTTCCAGCAGATCGCCCTTGGTGATGCCGGTTGCCGAGAAAATCACGTTGTCATTACGCGCCATCTCGTCGAGCGGCAACACTTTCCCGGCCTCGATGCCCATTTCCCGGCAGCGCGCCAGCTCATCTTCGCCGATGCGGCGGTTCTCTTCGCTGTCGCCTTTAACCTGATGGCGCGCCAGCAGCCGGCCCTGCATATCGCCGTCGAGCGCTCTGATCACCGCCGCGGAGATAACGCCTTCCGGCGCGCCGCCGATGCCGTACAGCACGTCGACTTCGCTGTCCGGCATGCAGGTAAGAATGGAGGCGGCAACGTCGCCGTCGGGAATGGCGAACACCTTCACGCCCAACTGCTGCATCTCCGCAATCACCGCGTCATGACGCGGTTTGGCCAGGGTAATCACCGTTAACTGGCTGAGCGGTTTATTCATCTTGCGGGCGATATTGCGCAGGTTTTCCGCCAGCGGGAGCTGCAGGTCGATAATGCCCTTGGCCTCCGGGCCGACAATCAGTTTTTCCATATACATGTCGGGTGCGTGCAGAAAAGCCCCTTTTTCGCCGACCGCCAGCACCGCCAGCGCGTTGGCCTGCCCCATGGCGGTCATGCGCGTACCTTCGATGGGATCGACGGCGATATCCACCGCGTCACCCTGCCCGGTACCGACCTGTTCGCCGATATACAGCATCGGCGCTTCATCGATTTCGCCTTCGCCGATAACAATCCGGCCGGTGATATCGACCTGATTGAGCATAATGCGCATGGCCTGCACCGCCGCGTTGTCAGCGGCGTTTTTGTCGCCGCGGCCTAACCATTTATAGCCTGCCAGCGCGGCCGCCTCGGTGACGCGCGAGAATTCGATGGCTAATTCACGTTTCATGGATACCTGTCTGTTATTGAACCGGAAAGGGAGTTTGTGGGCGGGGATTTTATCACACCCGAAGGCGGGGGACGTAAATGACAGGCAACGGATAGGATCCTGACGGCGTATCAGCGCGGTTTCATCCGCCCGCCTTTTTCGTCAATAGGGGGCCGGAACGTGCCGCCTGAACGGCACGGACCATAATAATTAACGCTGGGTAAGGCTTTTCCCGGCATGGGGAATGACGGGTTTTTGCTGCGCGGGAGCGCGAACCCGGGTCATGATTACCACCGACAGCAGCAGCGCCGCGGCCATAAAACTGTATGACATACTTGGATTGCCGGTAATGCCGTTCAGATAACCCACCAGCCAGGCTCCCAGGAAGGCTCCCAGCGCGCCGAAGCTATTGATTAACCCGATGGATACGCCAGAGACGTTTTTCGGCAGCAGTTCAGGGATCAGCGCAAAGAACGGCCCGTAGGGCGCATACATGCAGGCTGCGGCGACGACAAGCAAGGCATAGGAGATCCAGAAGTACTGATTGCCGATGCTGTAAGAGGTGAAAAACGCCGCGGAGGCGATCAGCAGTAGCGGCCAGATATATAATTGACGGTTCTGCATTTTATCGGACAGCCAGGAGACGCTCAGCATGGTGACGACGGCGGAAAAATAGGGCAGCGCCGACAGCCAGCCGACGGAGACGATATCCATGGCTGCGGCGGATTTGATAATTGACGGCATCCACATCATAAAACCATAGACGCCGATACTCCATAAGGCGTGCACGGCGCAGAGCATAATCACATTGCGGGAGCGCAGCGCCTCGCCATAGTTACGCACGGGTTTGATATTTTTCTGTTCATCGTCCATTACCCTCTGCAAGTCGGCTTTTTCCTGCGCGCTTAACCATGATACGTCGGATGGTTTGTCGCGAACCAGAATCCACCAGCAGAAAGCCCAGATAATGGCCGGGGCGCCTTCGATGATAAACATTTCGCGCCAGCCGTAAGCGTTGATCAGGTAACCGGAAACAATGGACATCCATAGCACGGTGACCGGGTTTCCCAGAATAAGAAAGGTATTGGCGCGGGAACGTTCTGCTTTGGTAAACCAGGTACTGATGTAAATCAGCATGGCGGGCATCACCGCCGCCTCGACCACGCCGAGTATAAAGCGGATCACCATCAGCATGGCGATATTGCTGACCATCCCCGTCGCCGCCGCGCAAAGACCCCATAAAATCAGGCTGCAAAATATTAATTTCCGCACGCTACGCTTGACGGCATATAGCGCCCCTGGCACCTGAAAGAAAAAATAGCCCAGGAAAAAAAGTGCGCCGATTAAAGAAGACGTTCCTTTGGTGATCCCTAAATCGACCTCAATGCCGGAGGCGGCGGCAAATCCATAATTAGCCCGATCGAGATAGGCCAGACTATAGGTAATAAATATGATGGGCATTAAATACCACCAACGTCGAACCGCCAACTTTTTAATTGTCATCATGGTTACCTGTTTTATTTAAAAATAATATTTTTATACCCGTCATACTTCAAACCGCAGGCGTGCCGGCTCCCCCGCACGTTGAAGTCTATTGGGTATGGATAGAAAATCCCGGTAGATTTTTAAAATTAAAAATCCACAAACAAGTATCTGGTTTTTATTTTCACTAATGATCTTTATGAAATGTTTATATAATAAATAACGCTGCCTGCCGAGGTGTTATTTATTCCCATTTCACTCGTCAAAAATAATATCGTTCCTGTTATTAACCGATGTAAATATGAGACCTTTTTTCAGGCTTTATGTTTGTGACCCAGATCACTGTAAATCATGTTAACAAAAGATGTTACCGGTAACGTGATCGGCCCTGCAATTCTCCTGACGGCAGCGGGCCGTCAGGCGGAAAAATGTATGGAGGAGGAGGCGCAAGGGTAACGGGCGTCTCCCTTGAACGAGGGTTAAAGCGTCCCGCCAAGGGAAAGCCGATAGTGGAGATCCACGTATTCTATCGTGGGCAATTTGTTGATTTTTTTAATTAAAATATCAGTCGCCACTTTGCCCATCTCAAAGCGCGGGGTGACGACGCTGGCAACGGCGGGGGTGGTGGCCTGGCCGATATCCAGGCCGTGAAAACCGGATATCGCCATCTGCGCCGGGACGGCGATGGACAGCCGCAGGCATTCCTGTAACACGCCAACCGCGATATCGTCATTGGTACAGAATATGGCGTCCACTTGCGGATACATCTGACGCAACAGCGTCAGCATACCCGCGCCGATTGATACCGAGGAAACCTTATTGGGCGTGATTTGCCGCGCGGAGAGGCCGGCATCCTGCATCGCCTGGCTGTAACCCTGATAACGCTTGCGATCCCGTATATCCGACATCGAGCCAAAGTAGACGACGTGACGTTTACCGCTGGCCAGCAGCGCTACGGTCATATCATACGCCGCCTGATAGTTGTTGAATCCCACGACGATACGCCCGGCAAGCGGTTCCAGATCCATCACCTGGGCGATGGGGATTTCCGCCGAATCCAGATACTTGTTGGCGCGCAGCGTATGTTCGGAATCGGTCAGAATCAAACCGGCAAGCTGGCAGGATAACAGATTGATAATCTGCTCTTCTTCGCGGTTTTTATCGTAGTCGTAGTTCACCACCAGCGTCTGATAACCGTTTGCCGCTGTTACCGACTCGATGCCTGCCAGCAGGTCGGAAAATATTTGGTTGTTAAATGAGGGCACCAGTATGCCAATGCGCGGCGCGAAGGCGGGCTGCGTGCCTTCTTTGCGATTTTCGTCGCAGTAATTGACCTCGGCCATCACCTGGGCGATGCGTTTGGCGGTTTCAGGCGCAACTTTATCCGGCGTGCGAAGGTAACGGCTGACGGTCATCTTGGTGACGCCGGATAACTGTGCAATATCCTGCAGCGTGACGCGCTGGTTTTTCATGCGGAGGCTACCTGAAGGAATGGCATGGGAAGAAAATAAGATTATGCACTCTGGCCCTCTGAAATGGAAAGCCCGTTACCCGCGGCGCGGGGCAATATTATCGCTAACAGCAAGAGGGTGTTGAATAACGACATGATGCCGATCACGAAAATGGTAACACCTTGCCGTAACATGCTGCGGAACGGCCCTGGCCGCCGTTTTAGCGCTGGTAAAGCGTGCGCCGGGGCGCTGGGATCGGGCGTGGGAAAACGGGCGCGACGGGCGCGCCCGGTGGGGATTACTCGTCGTGCTCTTCCCATTCACGGGCGCGGGCGACGGCTTTTTGCCAGCCTTTGTAACGGAAGTTGCGCTCAACCGTTTCGATACTGGGGCGGAATTCACGTTCAATGGTGGCTTTGCTTTTCACTTCATCCAGATCGTTCCAGAATCCGGTCGCCAGACCGGCCAGGAAAGCGGCGCCCAGAGCGGTCACTTCGCGCACTTCCGGACGCTCGACGCGGGTGCCGAGAATATCGGACTGGAATTGCATCAGGAAGTTGTTGGCGACGGCGCCGCCATCGACGCGCAGCGCCTTCAGGCGGGTATTCGCGTCCGCCTGCATGGCGTCCAGCACATCGCGAGTCTGGTAGGCGATGGATTCCAGCGTGGCGCGGATAATGTGGTTGGCGTTGACGCCGCGGGTCAGGCCGAAGATCGCGCCGCGGGCGTACGGGTCCCAGTAGGGGGCGCCAAGCCCGGTAAAGGCGGGAACCACATACACGCCGTTGGTATCCTTGACTTTGGTGGCGAAGTATTCCGAATCCATCGATTCGCCAATCAGCTTCAGCTCATCGCGCAGCCACTGGATGGAGGCGCCGCCGACGAAGACGGAGCCTTCCAGGGCGTAATTGACTTCACCGCGCGGCCCGCAGGCAATGGTGGTCAGCAGGCCGTGTTTTGAGAGCACGGCTTCGGTGCCGGTGTTCATCAGCAGGAAGCAGCCGGTGCCGTAGGTGTTTTTCGCCATCCCCGGATGAACGCACAGCTGGCCGTACAGCGCCGCCTGCTGATCGCCGGCGATACCGGCAATCGGGATACGCGTGCCGCCTTTACCGCCGATATTGGTTTGCCCGTAAATTTCCGAGGAGGCGCGCACTTCGGGCAGCATGGCGCGTGGAATATCCAGCGCCTGCAACATGCGCTCATCCCATTCAAGGGTATGGATATTGAACAGCATGGTGCGGGAGGCGTTGGTGTAATCGGTGACGTGGACGCGTCCCTGGGTCATTTTCCAGATCAGCCAGGTATCCACGGTGCCGAACAGTAGTTCGCCGCGCTGCGCCCGCTCGCGCGAGCCTTCAACGTGATCGAGGATCCATTTCACCTTGGTGCCGGAGAAATAGGGGTCGATCACCAGGCCGGTGGTGTCGCGGATATACTGCTCCAGACCGTCTTTCTTCAGCTTTTCGCAGATCTCCGCCGTGCGGCGGCACTGCCAGACAATGGCGTTGTAAATCGGTTTGCCGGTGTCTTTCTCCCACACGATGGCGGTTTCGCGCTGGTTGGTGATGCCGATGCCCGCGACTTCGTCGGAATTGATATCGGCTTTGGCCAGCACTTCCACCAGCGTGGAGCTTTGCGAAGCCCAGATTTCCATCGGGTCGTGTTCTACCCAACCCGCTTTTGGATAAATTTGGCTGAACTCGCGCTGTGAAACGCTGATGATGTTGGCGTCATGATCCAGCACTACGGCGCGGGAGCTGGTGGTGCCCTGATCGAGCGCGACTATGTATTTTTTTTCCGTGGTCATAAATTCAATCCTGTCATTGTTAACCGTAAAGGAACGATCGCCGTGGCGTTAAGTTTAACGGGTCTCGGTGCCTACCGTCGTTTCGCCGTCGGTTTTGCAAACGTCACACGGCAGATGGCGGCCAATCAAGGCGCGGTAGCCGAAGGCTCCCAGGCAGGCGCCGACGATGGGGCCGAAAATCGGCACCAGGAAGTAAGGTATGTCGCGCGCGCCGGTGAAAGCGACCTCTCCCCAGCCCGCCAGGAAGGTGAACAGCTTGGGACCGAAGTCACGCGCCGGGTTCAGCGCAAAGCCGGTGAGCGGCCCCATGGAGGCGCCGATAACGGCGATTAAAATACCGATCAGCAGCGGCGCCAGCGGCCCGCGCGGGATACCGTTGCCGTCGTCGGTCAGCGCCAGAATCAGACACATCAGGATAGCGGTAATCACCGTTTCGACCAGGAACGCCTGGATGACGGAAATCTGCGGGTGCGGATAAGTCGAGAAGGTACTGGCGAGATTCAGGCTTTCCACGCTGCCGCGCACTATATGGTGCGTCTGCTCAAAATCCACGAACAGATTGTAATACAGGCCGTAGACCAGCGCCGCGGAGCAGAATGCGCCCGCTATCTGGGCCAGAATGTAGGGGACGACTTTGCGGCGATCAAAACAGGCGAACAGCCACAGGGCGATAGTGACCGCCGGGTTAAGATGCGCGCCGGAAATCGCGGCGGTCAGGTAAATGGCCATCGCCACCCCCAACCCCCAGATGATGCTGATTTCCCATTGCCCGAAGCTGGCGCCCGCCAGTTTTAACGCGGCGACGCAGCCGACGCCGAAGAAGATCAACAGGCCGGTGCCCAGAAACTCGGCGATACACTGGCCTTTTAAGGTGGAACTTTCTAATTGACTCATAATTATTTTCCTAATGGCTAGGGTACAGAGTGGTGGATCTTGCAAGGGAACCGGAATGCAGCGTCCTTTGCTTTCTTGCTTTGAATGTATTGGTGATGTGAATTTATCGTTAATGTTCGAAAACGAGAAATATCGAAATCAAAATGTGTGTTGTTTGTCAAAAAAATGAGCGTATTCGCATGGTGAATTGCCGTTTGGTGGTTGGTAACGCCCGCCTTATGTTAAATGCCAGGTTAAATTTATTAACTTTAGCCATAAAGAAGGCCGGCCGTCAGGCCTGTTTTTCAGTTTGTGCTGATAGTGGCGGCGAAGAAAAGATGTCACACTCGATATTGTGGGGGGATGTCTGCTAGACAGGGATACATTGGCTACATACAATTCCGTTATGGTCGCTGTTGATCAGTTTCGCCATCAGGTTACGTCTATAGGCGTATTAAACGACGGGCGCCGCGTCAGGTGTGCGATCGCGCAGCTGCCGCGGGCCGGCGTTAACCGAATTTATGCCTTGCGATTAAAAGGGGTTTGAAGAATGTCATTTGAAGTGTTTGAAAAGCTGGAAGCAAAAGTTCAGCAAGCGATTGATACTATTACTTTGTTACAAATGGAAATTGAAGAGCTGAAAGAGAAAAACAACGCCTTGTCGCAAGAGGTGCAGGCGGCGGCGGGTTCCCGTGAAGCGCTGGTGCGCGAGAACGAACAGCTGAAAGAAGAACAGACGGTCTGGCAGGATCGCCTGCGCGCGCTGTTAGGGAAAATGGAAGAGGTCTAAGCGCATCCATCCCATACCGAGATAGGCTGCGGGTTTTGCAGAAAAGGGCGATGATTCGCCCTTTTCACCACCGAACGGGGCGTTATTCAATATCCAGCGGATCTTCCGCCAGAATGATCCCGGTGTTGTCAGCGTAGAGGTGATCGCCGGAGAAGAACGTCACGCCGCCGAAATTAACCCGGATATCGCTCTCGCCAACGCCTTCGCCGACCGCCCCGACCGGGATCGCGGCCATCGCCTGGATGCCGATATCCAGCTCAGCCAGATCGTCCACCTGACGCACGGCGCCGTAGACGACGATGCCTTCCCATTCGTTCTGGGTCGCCAGCCTGGCCAGCGCGGCGTCGATTAACGCCCGACGCACCGAGCCGCCGCCGTCGATCAGGAGCACGCGCCCGCTGCCGTTCTCTTCCAGCAGGTCATAAAGCAGGCCGTTATCCTCAAAACATTTCACCGTGGTGATTTTCCCACCAAATGAAGTACGCCCGCCAAAATTGGAGAACAGAGGTTCGACAACGTTAACCTCTTCGTGATAGATATCGCACAGTTCGGAAGTATCGTATTTCATAGGATTGACGTCAGTTTGCCGCTGGGGGTAATGAGTATATCCCTTTCTGAAGGATGTTGGCAAAATCATCAAATGTTAACTTGATACGCATCAGTAAACCGTTGCGTATCTTGCGCACTTCCTGTCAGCTCAGCATAACGCCCACGGCAAACAGAAGATTGGTCAGCAGAGCGCCTTTGACGGTTTTTTCCAGCATCGGGCGCATGCTGAACGCGCTGGTTTCGCGCAGCACGTAAATGGCCTGTTTGAGCAGCAAAGGCAGCGTCAGGATAAACAGCCAGCCGGCCAGACTGTGCAGATAGAGTATGGCGAACAGTCCGAGGCAAACCGGCGCCAGCAGCAGCAGCACGGTGTGATAGCAGCGGGCCTTTTGCGATCCCAGGCGCACCGCCAGGGTATTTTTCCCGCTGATGCGGTCGTTGTCGATATCGCGCAGGTTGTTGATATTCAGCACCGCGGTGGCCAGCAGGCCGCAGGCGGTGGCCGGCAGCAGGACGATGCTGTCGAAATGGCCCGTTTGCAGGTAGTAGGAGCCGGCCACGCTCAGCCAGCCGAAGAATATCAGCACCGAGATATCGCCCAGCCCGATATAGCCGTAAGGCTTGTTGCCGACGGTATAGGTAATGGCGGCCAGAATAGCCAGTAATCCCAGGATCAGAAAGCCGATGATATCGGTTGGTTTTTCACAGGCGGCAATCACCAGCGACACCCCGGAAATAATGGTCAGGGCAACGGTCGCTATCAGCGCGTTCCTGAGCTGCGTCAGGGTAATGGCGCCGGTCTGGATCCCGCGCAGCGGACCGATGCGGTCCGCGGTGTCGCTGCCTTTTACCGCATCCCCATAGTCATTCGCCAGATTGGACAGAATCTGCAGTAATCCGGCGGTAAGCAAAGCCAGTAAAGCGATCCCTGGCTTAAAACTGCTGTGCCAGCCTGCAATCGCCGAGCCGGTGACGATAGAGGCGAAAGCTAATGGCAACGTTTTGGGACGCAAACTGTCCAGCCAGGCTTTGATCTTGCTGTTATGGGTTGATAAGGTCATGGTGTGCTTCAATTTTTATTGTTTATGAATAATAAAAAGTTTCGGTAACGGCAGCGCCATAAACACAAACGGGAGGCCAGAGCCTCCCGTTTAACGATTAACAGGACGTCCGTGAAAACGGATTATAAGATAAATCGGCTCAGATCTTCATCTGCTACTAATTCATCCAGGTGATTACGTACGTAATCTGCGTCAATGGTAACGTTTTGACCGCTCATTTCGCTGGCATCGTAAGAGATATCTTCAATCAAACGCTCCAGCACGGTATGCAGACGACGGGCGCCGATATTCTCGGTACGCTCGTTGACCTGCCACGCGGCTTCCGCAATCCGCCGGATCCCGTCGGCGGAGAATTCGATGATGACACCTTCCGTTGCCATCAATGCCTTGTATTGCTCGGTCAATGATGCGCTTGGCTCCGTCAGGATACGCTCAAAATCCTCCGTCGTCAGCGCCTGTAATTCAACGCGAATGGGCAAACGTCCCTGCAGTTCCGGGATCAGGTCCGACGGGCTGGAAACCTGGAACGCGCCGGAGGCGATAAACAGGATGTGGTCGGTTTTGACCATACCGTGCTTGGTCGAGACGGTGCAGCCTTCCACCAGCGGCAGCAGGTCGCGCTGTACCCCTTCGCGGGACACGTCCGGGCCGGAGGTTTCGCCGCGCTTACAGATTTTGTCGATCTCATCGATAAACACGATGCCGTGCTGCTCGACGGACTCGATCGCCAGCTGCTTCAGCTCTTCCGGGTTAACCAGTTTGGCAGCTTCCTCTTCCACCAGCAGCTTAAAGGCCTCCTTGATTTTCACCTTGCGGGCTTTCTGTTTCTGCCCCGCCAGGTTCTGAAACATGGATTGCAGCTGGTTGGTCATCTCTTCCATGCCCGGCGGCGCCATGATTTCGACGCCGACCGGCGCGGCGGTCAGATCGATCTCGATTTCCTTATCGTCCAGCTGGCCTTCACGCAGCTTCTTGCGAAACGCCTGGCGCGTCGCCGAGGGTTCCTGATTCTCTTCAGGCTGTCCCCAGTTGTTTTTGGCCGGGGGGATCAGAACGTCGAGGATCCGCTCTTCCGCCAGCTCTTCGGCCCGATGACGGTTCTTCTCGATGGATTGCTGACGCACCATTTTTATCGCCGAATCGGTCAAATCACGGATGATCGAGTCAACTTCCTTACCGACATAGCCGACTTCGGTAAATTTGGTGGCCTCAACCTTGATGAACGGCGCATTGGCCAGCTTGGCCAGACGGCGGGCGATTTCGGTCTTACCCACGCCGGTAGGGCCGATCATCAGAATATTTTTCGGCGTGACTTCGTGGCGCAGCGCTTCTTCCAGCTGCATGCGCCGCCAGCGGTTGCGCAGCGCGATGGCCACCGCTCGTTTGGCGTTGTGCTGACCGATAATATAGCTATCAAGTTCGCTGACTATCTCGCGCGGGGTCATTTCAGACATAGTTGATCCTTACGCCTTGGAGGCTAATTCTTCAATCGTGTGGAACTGGTTGGTGTAGATACAGATATCGCCAGCAATACCTAACGATTTCTCGACAATATCCCGTGCGCTTAACTCGGTATTTTCCAGCAACGCGCGAGCGGCGGCCTGAGCGTAAGGACCGCCGGAGCCGATGGCGATCAAATCATTTTCCGGCTGCACGACATCGCCGTTGCCGGTAATAATCAGCGACGCATTTTCATCGGCCACGGCCAGCAGCGCTTCCAGACGACGCAGCATACGGTCGGTACGCCAGTCCTTCGCCAGTTCTACCGCGGCTTTCACCAGATGGCCCTGATGCATTTCCAGCTTGCGCTCAAATAGCTCGAACAGCGTGAATGCATCGGCCGTACCGCCGGCAAAGCCTGCGATAACGCGATCGTTATACAGGCGGCGTACTTTACGCACGTTGCCTTTCATCACGGTATTTCCCAGCGTGGCCTGCCCATCGCCGCCAATGACCACATGGCCGTTGCGGCGTACACTTACAATTGTTGTCACGAGTAAGTCCCCGTTACTGAAAAAAAGGCCCCCGCGGTCAGCGGGGCATATTGATTTATAGATGGGGCGGGGTGCCGGGGTTTTCAACCCCCACTGGCAAGCGGGATACAGCTGGCGGTGCCGATCTCTCTGAGACGCTGCAGCATTTTGTCGGCTGCGGCGCGGTTGGCATAGGGGCCGAGCGTGATGCGGTTCCACCCGCCGTTGGAGGCGATGCGGCTTTCAATGCCGGCGAAAGCCAGCTGCGCCCTTACCGACTCGGCCGGCTCCATGCTTTTGAACGATCCGCACTGCACAATCCAGCGCTGTGTTTTTTCCGTTTTGGGCGCCGGCGGCTGTTTCGCCGTTTCCTGCCTCGGCGCTACCGGCGTCGCTGCCGGCGGCGCCCGCGTGACCGGCGGCGTTGCCGGCTGTGTTTGCGCCGGCGGGTTGATGGTGACCGCCGAGCGCGGCACCTGGGTCTGATCGTTGTAAGGCACCTCGGAGAGCTGCGTCGGCTGGCGGCGCATATCGGACTGCATCTGTTCCAGCAGCTGGCGTTGTTCGTCGGTCAGCTGTACCGGCGACTGGATTTCCCCCCCGGCGGAGGGTTCGGTCGGCGCAGGAACGCCAAGCTGGCGGTTTTCCAGCTCTTTAATGTAGCGCCAGCGTTCTTCCGGCTTGGGAGGCAGTCCATTCCCTTTCCCGGTACTTTGGCGTGGCAATACCGGCGACTCCTCCGGCGTATTATGGGCGATAAAATACAACCCGCCCGCAAAGGTGACTAAAACGGCGACAGCCAGCGCTATCATGGTCTTAGACGTTCCTGACGCGTTGCTTTTTCTCCGGCCGGTTGTCTTTTTCCGGCGGGTGCCCGAGCGCCCCCGGCTGACGTAGTCTCTTTGTGCCACTGTTTTTTCGCTGTGAATTGAATAAAGTAATCAGGAGGACATGTTACTGAACCCTAAAATATTTGACCAGCACCAGAAGTCTTAAAGCCTGTTGCGGGAATAATTCAGCGCCGCGGTGCTGTCGCGAATAACCAGTTCGCTGGCCAGCAGCCGGGAGCCGGTTTGTACCCGGTGGCCGTGTAGCTGCTCTAATAGTAGCAGCATCGCTTCGCGTCCGATCTGATAACGCGGTTGCGCCACCGTTGTCAATGGCGGCCAGCAGTACCGGGCTTGCTCGATATCGTCGAAACCGACCACGGAGAGGTCGTGCGGTATATCCAGCCCGATTTTTTTGGCCTGCGCAAGCACGCCAAGCGCCATGATGTCGTTATGGCAAAAAATGGCGCTTGGGGGCTGAGGGTGCTTCATCAGCGCCGTTAAGCCGTTTGCCCCGGTTTCATAAGTAAAATCGCCGCGGATAATATATTGGTTATCAATGGTGATGCCGCTGCGGCGCAACGCCTGAACATACCCCTGCAGGCGGTATTGGCTCAGGGGCATATGTTCCGGCCCGGCAATACAGGCGATACGCTGATGGCCCAACTGATGCAGATAGTGCACCGCCTCAAACGCGGCCGTCAGATTATCAATATGTACCGTCGGCAACTCCAGCTCCGGTGAAAATTCATTGGCCATCACCATCGGCGGCAGGCTGCGCTGCTCTTCTTTCCCGGCGTCGAACGGCAGGTCGGACCCCAGCAGCAGCATACCGTCAATCTGTTTGGTAATGATTAAATCGACAAAGGTTTTCTCTTTCTGCCGCTGGTGGGCGCAGTCGCCAATCAGTACCAGATAGCCGTGTTCGGCCGCGGTTTCTTCGATCCCTCTGAATAGCTCGGAAAAATAGGGATCGCAGATGTCCGGTACAATAGTCAGGATGGTGCGTGATTCATTGCGCCTGAGGTTTCGGGCCAGGGAATGGGGAGAATATCCCACGGCAATAACCGCCTGTTCGACTTTCTTGCGCGTCGTCGCGGATACTTTTTCCGGATTCATCAACGTACGCGATACGGTGGCGGTCGACACGCCGGCCTTGTCCGCCACGTCTTTCATCGTTGCCGTGGCGACTTCTTTTTTCTGCTCCAACGCTTTTCTCCTTGCGTCAGCGTAAACTGGCGCTATCAGCCAGGATTCTCTGATTTACCTTGCGGGCTGTGGTTTTCGGCCGTCATTTATCAATGGCGGTACGCAATGGCGATGTTTTTCAGAATACCGCCTCCGCGCACAGTCTTAACAGATTGAGCGCAATTTTTATTGCTTAATTTGCATAGAAACTGTGACAGATGTCAGTTTTTCGACGCGGTTCGCAACCACGGCGGCGGCGGATGCGCTAACTGTCCGTTGGATCGACGTCCAGCACCCACTTTACCTTGCGCGACTGCGGCAGCGTGCCGATCAACGGTATTGACGTTCTGACCAGGCGTTGCAACAACGCCCTTGAGGGATGCTGCAGCAGCAACTGCCAGCGGAAACGGCCCGCGCGTTTGGGCTGCAATGCCGGCACCGGACCAAGCAACCACAGCGATTCATCGCGCAGCGGGCTGCTTTCCAGCAGGTTCCTCAACTGTTGCAGGAACAGCGACGCCTGCTGATTATCATGGTCGTCGGCGCGAAACAGGATGTGGCTGGTGTAGGGCGGCAGAAAAACGCTTTGCCTCTCTTTTAACGTTTGGCTGGCGAAGGCGTCGTAGCCCTGTTGCAGCAGGATTTGCAATAAAGGATGCTCCGGATGATGGGTCTGCAACACCACTTCTCCCGCCTTTCCCGCCCGCCCGGCGCGCCCTGAAACCTGGGTATAAAGCTGGGCGAAACGCTCGGCGGCGCGAAAATCGGCGGAGAACAGCGAACTGTCGACGTCCAGCAGCGCAACCAGCGTCACATTGGGAAAGTGATGGCCTTTCGCCAGCATTTGCGTACCGATAAGGATGCGGGCGCCGCCCTGTCTTACCTGGGAAAGCTGCTGTTCCAGCGCCCCTTTGCGGCTGGTGGTATCGCGATCGATGCGCGTTATCGGCGTTCCCGCAAACAGCGGCTCCAGCACCTGTTCCAGCCGCTCCGTCCCCATTCCCACCGGCACCAGATTGGTGGTGCCGCATTGCGGGCACTGATGCGGCACCGGGCGGTGGCTGTCGCAATGATGGCAGCTCAGTATCTGCTGATGCTGGTGCAGGGTGTAATAGTGATCGCAGCGCGGGCACTCCGCAATCCAGCCGCACTCGTGGCACATCACCACCGGGGCGAAGCCGCGGCGGTTGAGGAATAAAATCACCTGATTATCCTGCGCCAGGTGATGGCGGATGCGGGCGATAAGCGGTTGCGATAACCCGGCGGTAAGCGGCTGACCCTTTAGATCAAGCAGGTGCTGGCTGGCCAGCCTGGCGTTTCCCGGCCGTTTACTGAGCTTCAACCGCCGGTATTTGCCCGTCTGGACGTTATACAGCGTTTCCAGCGCCGGGGTGGCCGTGCCCATAATGATGGGAATATTTTCCTCTCTGGCGCGGAATACCGCCAGGTCGCGCGCATGATAACGCCAGCCTTCCTGCTGTTTGTATGAGCTGTCGTGCTCCTCGTCGATGACGATCAGGCCCAGCCGGGCAAAGGGGGTAAACAGGGCCGAACGGGTGCCGATGACGATGGCCGTCTCGCCTGCGCGGGCGCTCAGCCAGACGGCGAGCCGTTCGCTGTCATTAAGGCCGGAATGCAGCACGTCGACCGGCGCATTGAAACGCTCGCGGAAGCGGGCGATGGTCTGCGGCGTCAGGCCGATCTCCGGCACCAGGACCAGGGCCTGTTTGCCCTGCGTCAGTACGTTCTCCAGCACGCTGAGATACACTTCCGTTTTTCCCGAGCCGGTAATTCCCGCCAGCAACCAGGCGGCAAAGTGTTGGTCCTCGCTGCGAATCGCTCCGACGGCGGTGGCCTGTTCGGTATTCAGACGCAGGCGCTCGGTGGAGATGCTGAAGTCTTTACGCCAGTCGCGCACCGTTTGTCTGGCGGCGGTTAAATCGCACAGTCCCTTTTTGCGCAGGGCCTGCAGCGCGGTTTCCGTCAGGTCGGTTTCGCCGACCTGGTGGCGGTAAAGCGGCGCCTGAAGCAGCGCCGCCATCGCCTGCTGCTGTTTCGGCGCGCGCTTCAGCGCGTCCAGCGGGGTCGCCTTGCCCTGTTCCGTGGCGAACCATTGCCACAGCGGCGCGCGGTGCGCCGGCTTGCCCTGGCGCAGCAGGATGGGTAAGGCATGGAACAGCACTTCCCCGATCGGGTAGTGATAGTAGTCCACCGCCCACAGCAGAATGCGCCACAGGCTGGGGGGAAACAGCGGCTGCTCGTCGAGTACGGCGTGCAGCGGCTTTAGCTGCGCCAACGCCAGTTCGCTGGACTCGCTGAGCGCGGCGATAATGCCGATAGCCTTGCGGTTGCCGAAAGAGACGCTGACGCGCACGCCAACCTGAGGCTTAACGCCCGCGGGGAGTATATAATCGAATGTACGTGCTAATGGCACGGGGAGCGCGACCTGAGCGACAGACATGACTTCTCCGGCAGGGATCAGAATATGGCGATTTTAACCAACCGCGGCATAGGCGTGAAATAATAACAGGCGCTAGTGTACATGCTGCGCACGATAATGTGTGGATGCGATTGCATCGGCTGGTTGGATTCTGTATGATTCGCCGCCATTATACTGCGTGGTATAATGGTTGATTGATTCAACTTCTTACTCAACTTTCGTGTGGTGTCTGGCGGAACAGGGCTGGATAGCGACACGGCCTTAACAGAGGTTTCCCATGAAAAAAGGTATTCACCCGAATTATGCAGAAGTTACGGCAACGTGCTCTTGCGGTAACGTCATCAAAACCCATTCTACCGTGGGTCACGACCTGAACCTGGACGTCTGTGGCGAATGCCACCCGTTCTACACCGGTAAGCAGCGTGATGTTGCAACGGGTGGTCGTGTCGATCGCTTCAACAAGCGTTTCAGCGTACCGGGCAGCAAAAAATAAGCGTTACCGGTCAGCTGTAAGACAACAAAGGCACCCAAGGGTGCCTTTGTTGGTTATCACCCGCCGATACGACATCTCATAACACCGTCCCGCCCGACCATCAATATTCCCAGGTATCCGGGTCGATCCCCATCTCCCGCATGATGATTTTGGCCGCTTCCGGAATTTCGTCGCTGCGTTCTTTACGAAGATCCTTATCGTTCGGCAGCGGCTGGCCGGTGAATGCGTGCAAAAAAGCCTCGCACAGCAGTTCGCTATTGGTTGCGTGACGCAGGTTATTAACCTGACGCCGGGTCCGCTCGTCAGTCAGTATCTTCAATACTTTCAGCGGAATAGAGACAGTAATTTTTTTAACCTGTTCGCTTTTTTTACCGTGTTCAGCGTAAGGGCTGACATACTCGCCGTTCCACTCAGCCATGGGATACCTTAAATTAATCGTGATGAAGACAGAAGCTGTCATGAAATAGCACAATTCTAGCGGTTATTATGCTGATGCTCAATCTATACGCAAAGAAGTTTAGAAGTCTAGATGTATTGACGGCTAACTCAACTGGGTTTACTCTTTAGTTCCTACTTTCAGCTTCCAGCCAGGAAAAGAGCAGATGACGCGTAAACAGGCTACCATCGCAGTACGCAGCGGATTAAATAATGACGAGCAATACGGCTGCGTTGTCCCCCCCATTCATCTTTCCAGTACCTATAACTTTACCGGATTTAATCAGCCAAGAGCGCACGACTATTCTCGCCGGGGCAACCCAACCCGCGATGTCGTTCAGCGCGCGCTGGCCGAACTGGAAGGCGGTGCGGACGCGGTGATGACCAGCAGCGGCATGTCGGCCATTATGCTGGTGTGTACGGTCTTTCTGCGTCCCGGCGATCTGCTGGTAGCGCCGCATGATTGCTATGGCGGCAGCTACCGCCTGTTCGACAGCCTGAACAAACGCGGCGCCTTTCGCGTCAGGTTTGTCGACCAGGGGGATGAAGCGGCGCTCAACGCGGCGCTGGAAGAGAAGCCTAAACTGGTGCTGGTGGAAAGCCCCAGCAATCCTCTGCTGCGGGTGGTGGATATCGCGGCCATTTGCCAGGCGGCGCGAGCGGCGGGGGCCGTCAGCGTGGTGGATAACACCTTCCTCAGCCCCGCCTTGCAGCAACCGCTGGCGCTGGGCGCGGATCTGGTGGTTCACTCCTGCACCAAGTATCTGAACGGCCATTCCGACGTGGTCGCCGGGGCGGTGATTGCCCGCGATCAAGAAACGGCGACGGAGCTGGCCTGGTGGGCGAACAATATTGGCGTCACCGGCGGCGCGTTTGACAGCTATCTGCTACTGCGCGGTCTGCGCACCCTGTCTCCGCGTATGGCCGCGGCGCAGAAAAATGCGCTACAGTTGGTGGAGTATTTACAGCAACAGCCGCTGGTGAAAAATTTATATCACCCTTCACTGCCGCAGAATCCCGGTCATGAGATCGCGCGCCGTCAGCAATCCGGATTTGGCGCCATGCTCAGTTTTGAGCTGGACGGCGATGAAGATACCCTGCGCCGCTTCCTGGCGTCGCTGGAGTTCTTTACCCTGGCGGAGTCGCTGGGCGGAGTGGAAAGCCTGATTTCCCATGCGGCGACGATGACGCATGCCGGTATGGCGCCGGAAGCGCGCGCCGCCGCCGGGATTTCTGAAACGTTACTGCGTATTTCAACCGGTATTGAAGATGGCGACGATCTGGTTGCCGATCTGGATCGCGCATTTCAGGCCGCAGCGAAGAGGTAAGAATGAGTGCATCAGGAGTAGCGGGAACCTTAACCGGGCGGCAGCTGCATAAGTTTGGCGGCAGCAGTCTGGCCGACGTGAAGTGTTATCAGCGCGTTGCCGGTATTATGGCCGAGCACAGTCATCCCGGCGATTTGATGGTGGTTTCCGCCGCCGGCGGCACCACTAACCAGCTCATCAGCTGGCTAAAGCTGAGCCAAAGCGATCGGCTTTCCGCGCATCAGGTTCAGCAGGCGCTGCGTCGCTATCAAAGCGACCTGATTGCCGGGCTGTTGCCTCCTGACGCGGCCGAACCGCTGACCACCCAGTTTATCCGCGATCTGGAACGGTTGGCCGCGCTGCTGGATGGCGATATCACCGACGCCGTGTATGCCGAAGTCGTCGGCCACGGCGAGATCTGGTCGGCCCGCCTGATGTCCGCGCTGCTTAACCAGCTGGATATGCAATCTTCCTGGCTGGATGCGCGTGACTTTCTGCGCGCCGAACGGGCGGCGCAGCCCCAGGTGGATGAGGGCCGCTCCTGGCCGCTGCTGCAACAGTGTCTGGCGCAGCACGCCGGGCAGCGTCTGGTGGTCACCGGGTTTATCTGCCGCAACGAGGCGGGCGAATCGGTGCTGCTGGGACGCAACGGCAGCGACTATTCCGCCACCCAGATCGGCGCCTTGGCGGGCGTTGAACGCGTGACCATCTGGAGCGACGTCGCCGGGGTATACAGCGCCGACCCGCGCAAAGTCAAAGATGCCTGCCTGCTGCCGCTGTTACGGCTGGATGAAGCCAGCGAACTGGCGCGCCTCGCCGCGCCGGTGCTGCATACCCGCACCTTGCAGCCGGTATCCGGCAGTGATATCGATCTGCAACTGCGCTGCAGTTATCAGCCGGAACAGGGCTCTACGCGTATTGAGCGCGTGCTGGCGTCCGGCACCGGCGCCAAAATCGTCACCAGCCACGACGACGTCTGTCTGATCGACGTTCAGGTGCCGCCGGAACACGACTTCCCGCTGCTGCAGAAAGAGATCGAACAATTGCTGAACCGCGCGCAGATAAAACCGCTGGCGACCGGCGTTCATCACGATCGCAATCTGCTGCAGCTGTGCTACACCTCCGAGGTGGTCGACAGCGCCTGGAAATTACTCAATCAGGCCGCTTTGCCCGTGCAGTTGACCATGCGCGAAGATCTGGTGCTGGTGGCGATGGTGGGGGCCGGCGTCTGCAAGAATCCGCTACACAGCCACCGTTTCTACCAACAGCTGAAAGATCAGCCGACAGAGTTTATCTGGCAGTCCGAAGATGGCATCAGCCTGGTGGCGGTGCTGCGCGTCGGGCCGACGGAACACCTGATCCGCGGGTTGCATCACTCGCTGTTCCGCGCCGAAAAACGCATCGGCCTGGTGCTGTTCGGCAAAGGGAATATCGGTTCCCGCTGGCTGGAGCTGTTTGCCCGCGAGCAAACGAATATTTCCGCCCGCACCGGCTTTGAGTTCGTTCTCGCCGGGGTGGTGGACAGCACCCGCAGTCTGCTGAATTACGACGGTCTGGACGCCAGCAGGGCGTTGGCCTTTTTCGACGATGAAGCGCAGGAGCGTGACGGCGAAGATCTGTTCCTGTGGATGCGCGCCCACCCGTTTGATGATTTGGTGGTGCTGGATGTGACCGCCAGCGAATCGGTCGCTGATTTGTATCTTGATTTCGCCAGCTACGGTTTTCATGTGATCAGCGCCAACAAGCTGGCGGGAGCCTCCGGCGGCAATAACTATCGCCAGATCCGCGACGCCTTCGCCAAAACGGGCCGCCACTGGTTATACAACGCCACCGTCGGCGCCGGTTTGCCGGTTAACTTCGCCGTGCGGGATCTGCGGGAAAGCGGCGACGCTATTCTGTCTATCAGCGGTATTTTCTCCGGCACGCTGTCGTGGCTGTTCCTGCAATTCGACGGTTCGGTGCCGTTTACCGAGCTGGTGGATCAGGCCTGTCAGCAAGGGCTGACGGAACCGGATCCGCGCGTTGATCTGTCCGGACAGGACGTGATGCGCAAGCTGGTGATCCTGGCTCGCGAGGCCGGATATGAAATCGAACCAAGCCAGGTGCGCGTTGAATCGTTGGTGCCGGCGGGCTGCGAACAAGGTTCCGTCGATCAATTCTTTGAGAACGGCGAGCCGCTTAACGAGCAGATGCTGCAACGGCTGGAAGCCGCTCAGGAGATGGGGTTGGTACTGCGGCACGTCGCCCGTTTTGACAGTAACGGCAAGGCGCGCGTCGGCGTCGAGGCCGTCCGGCCCGATCACCCGCTGGCGTCATTATTGCCGTGCGATAATGTGTTTGCCATCGAAAGCCGCTGGTATCGGGATAACCCGCTGGTGATCCGCGGTCCGGGAGCCGGACGGGATGTGACCGCCGGGGCCATCCAGTCGGATTTAAATCGTCTGGCGCAACTGCTTTAAAATGAATGCTGACGGTCGGCAACGCGTGTTTCGGCGCCGTTGCGCCGTCGCCCGCCCGCTACGTCTTGCGCATCATGAATTTCTTTCATGTTACATGAGTAATCATCACCGCCTCCGGCGGTTAAAAACATTGACTCATCGGGCGGATTGCGTCATTTTTTATATAGACGTCTAAACGTATAGACGTTTATGAATGATAATAATAGCAACGGTCGATGGGGTAGCAGGATGAGTTTTTTTCACGCAAATCAGCGGGAAGCGCTGAATCAAAGCCTGGCGGAATTGCAGGGACAGATAAATGTTTCATTTGAATTTTTCCCACCGCGCACCAGTGAGATGGAAGAAACGCTGTGGAACTCCATCGACCGTCTGAGCAGCCTTAAACCGAAGTTCGTTTCCGTTACCTACGGGGCGAATTCAGGTGAGCGCGATCGCACTCACAGCATTATCAAGACGATTAAAGAACGCACCGGACTGGAAGCGGCTCCCCATCTTACCTGTGTCGATGCTTCCCGCGACCATCTGCGCGAAATCGCCCAGGATTACTGGCGGAGCGGTATTCGTCATATCGTCGCGCTGCGCGGGGATTTGCCGGCCGGCGGCGGTAAACCCGATATGTATGCGGCCGACCTGGTCTCCCTGTTAAAAGAAGTCGGCGACTTTGATATTTCCGTCGCCGCCTATCCTGAAGTGCATCCGGAAGCGAAAAGCGCCCAGGCTGACCTGATCAATCTAAAGCGTAAAATTGACGCCGGCGCCAACCGGGCGATCACCCAGTTCTTTTTTGATGTGGAAAGCTACCTGCGTTTTCGCGATCGCTGTGTTTCAACCGGTATTGACGTCGAGATCGTTCCCGGCATTCTGCCGGTTTCCAATTTTAAGCAATTGCAGCGCTTCGCCACCATGACCAATGTTCGCGTGCCGAACTGGATGACGGCGATGTTCGACGGCCTGGATAACGATCCCGATACGCGCAAAATGGTCGGCGCCGCCATTGCCATGGATATGGTGAAAATCCTCAGTCGTGAAGGGGTAAAAGACTTCCACTTCTACACCCTCAACCGTGCTGAATTGAGCTACGCGATTTGCCATACTCTGGGCGTGCGCCCTGACGTAGCCTGATAGGCACCGCCTGAAACCCCGCCGCCGCGGGGTTTTCGATCTTATCGCTCAAGGTTCTCCGTCTCTTCCATCAAATCGCCGGATAAAACCGCCCTCTGTTTCTGCGGCATTCAACGCCGGGTTTTTTCATCAGCATATTGGCGAATTCTCTATTCCCCTAGCGGAGGAATACGATATTGTCTGCGTATTGATCTGCTTTCCGGCATTCATTACAAATATGGCGTTAGCCGGGAGACACAAAATGCTATCAACGCCAAATTGCTTGAATACGCCCGTTAACTCGTTATAGCGTGACAGGTGGCTGAAAGCGCAGGCTGATAAACATGGACTCGACCTATTAATAGTAAAGATGTTGTTTTACTTAGGTAGAAATAAATAGATACGCACGGTGGGATATATTATTCATTTTGGCTATTGATAGCAAATGCCTATCGTTGCTATTCTATCCATCGTCACTTGCTATCACAATAAGGAGAATAATAAATGAATATTCGGGATCTGGAGTATCTGGTGGCGTTGGCAGAACATCGTCATTTCCGGCGCGCCGCGGATTCTTGCCACGTTAGTCAGCCAACGCTCAGTGGACAAATCCGTAAGCTGGAAGATGAATTAGGCGTTATGCTGCTGGAGCGGACCAGTAGAAAGGTGCTGTTTACTCAGGCGGGTTTATTGCTGGTTGAACAGGCGCGCACCGTATTACGTGAAGTCAAGGTGTTGAAAGAGATGGCCAGCCAGCAGGGTGAAACCATGTCAGGGCCGCTGCATATCGGCCTGATCCCGACGGTGGGACCTTACCTGCTGCCGCAAATCATTCCCATGCTGCACCGCACTTTCCCCAAGCTTGAAATGTATCTGCATGAAGCACAGACCCATCAGCTGCTGGCGCAGTTGGACAGCGGCAAGCTGGATTGCGCCATCTTGGCGTTGGTGAAAGAGTCTGAAGCCTTTATCGAAGTCCCCCTGTTTGACGAACCGATGAAACTGGCGATTTATCAGGGGCATCCCTGGGCCAACCGCGAGCGGGTGGCGATGGCCGACCTGTCCGGCGAGAAATTGCTGATGCTGGAAGACGGACACTGCCTGCGCGATCAGGCGTTGGGGTTCTGTTTTCAGGCCGGAGCGGACGAGGACACGCATTTTCGCGCCACCAGCCTGGAAACGCTGCGCAATATGGTGGCGGCGGGCAGCGGCATCACGTTATTGCCGGCGCTGGCGGTGCCCCATGAACGTGAGCGTGACGGCGTCTGCTATCTGCCCTGCTACAAACCGGAGCCGAAGCGCACCATCGCTCTGATTTACCGCCCCGGCTCGCCGCTGCGCGGGCGCTATGAGCAACTGGCCGATACCATCCGCGAGCATATGCAAATCTATATGGATGCCGCGTCAGAACAGGCGGTTTAACCCATTTAGCGCGGCAACCCGGTAGGCTTCCGCCATGGTTGGGTAATTGAAGGTGGTATTAATGAAGTATTCGATAGTATTACCTTCACCTTTCTGTTCCATTATCGCCTGCCCGATATGAATAATCTCGGCCGCGCGCTCGCCGAAACAGTGAATGCCCAGAATCTGTTTCGTCTCGCGGTGGAATAAGATCTTCAGGCTTCCCACGTTCATGCCGACAATCTGCGCGCGCGCCAGATGTTTGAACTGCGCCCGCCCCACTTCATAGGGGACTTTCATCGCCGTGAGCTGCTGCTCGGTTTTCCCCACGGAGCTGATTTCAGGAATGGTGTAAATTCCGGTGGGAATATCTTCGATCAGATGGGCGTTGGCATCGCCTTTGATGATGGCCTGTGCGGCAAGGCGGCCCTGATCGTAAGCCGCGGAAGCCAGACTGGGGTAGCCAATCACGTCGCCGACGGCGTAAATATGCGCCAGCCCGGTCTGATACAGGCTGTTGACGTTAAGTTGTCCGCGGCTGTCGGTACTCAGGCCGATCTGTTCCAGACCGAGCGTTTCGGTATTGCCGGTGCGGCCGTTGGCGTACAGCAGACAGTCAGCCTTCATCTTTTTACCGGACTTGAGGTTGACGATAACGCCGTCTTCCACCCCCTCGATGCTTTCAAACTCTTCGTTATGGCGGATCACCACGCCGTTATTCCAGAAGTGGTAGGACAGGGCATCCGACATCTCCTGATCGAGGAAGGCCAGCAGGCGATCGCGGGTATTGATCAGATCAACCTTGACGTTAAGGCCGCGAAAAATGGACGCGTACTCGCAGCCAATCACCCCGGCGCCGTAGATAATCACATGTCTGGGTTCGTGGTCGAGCTGCAGAATGGAGTCGCTGTCGTAGATGCGGGGGTGGTCAAAGTCGACCGTTGCGGGGTGGTAGGGGCGTGAGCCGCTGGCAATGATGATATTGGCCGCGGTCAGCGTGTCGTGGGTATTGTCCGGATAATGCACCGCAAGGGTATGGGCGTCGATAAACCGGGCCTCGCCGGAGAACAACGCGCACTGGTTACGTTCATAAAACCCCTGGCGCATCTGGGTTTGCTGGCCGATTACGCTATCGGCGTGGCGCAGGATATCGGAAAAGGAGGAACTGATAACGCGGGCGTTATCGCTGTAGAGCGGGTTCTGGTTAAATTCAATAATACGGCTGACGGCATGACGCAGCGCTTTGGAAGGGATGGTTCCCCAATGGGTGCAGCCGCCGCCGACATTATAGTGCCGTTCAATCACCGCTATTTTGGCGCCCTGTTTGGACAATCCCATGGCGGCGCCTTCACCCCCCGGGCCGGAACCGATAACGATGGCGTCATAATCGAATTGCTGTTGTAGGGTCATAATCGGATAACCTGTTTGTACAAAACAATAACGTGATTGTAACATTTCCCGTGCGGGATCCCAATCATCCTGGTATTTATTGTGGAAACCTATTATCACATTTTTAATATGGCAAAGTTTGTCGCGCTATGTTGACAATAAAGTTTGCTATAGTGCCTTTCTGGAAAGGAGAGCAGATGGTTTGGGCAGGATAATGGGTGTCAGAGCACAACAAAAAGAACGGACGCGTCGTTCCCTTATTGAGGCGGCGTTCAGCCAGTTAAGCGCCGAGCGCAGTTTTGCCAGCCTGAGTTTACGTGAAGTCGCCCGGGAAGCCGGTATTGCGCCGACATCTTTCTACCGCCACTTCCGTGATGTGGATGAGCTGGGGCTGACGATGGTGGATGAAAGCGGGCTAATGTTGCGCCAGCTGATGCGCCAGGCGCGGCAGCGGATTGCCAAAAGCGGCAGCGTAATCAAAACCTCCGTCTCGACCTTTATGGAATTTATCGGCAATAACCCAAATGCTTTCAGATTGTTACTACGTGAGCGCTCAGGGACTTCCGCTGCTTTCCGTGCCGCGGTCGCGCGTGAGATTCAGCATTTTATCGCCGAACTGGCGGATTATCTGGAAGTCGAAAATCATATCCCGCGCAGTTTTGCGGAAGCGCAGTCGGAAGCGATGGTGACCATCGTTTTCAGTGCCGGAGCGGAAGCGCTGGATGTCGGACCGGAACAGCGAAGACAGCTGGAAGAGCGCCTGGTATTGCAACTGCGCATGATTTCCAAAGGCGCCTATTACTGGTACCGCAAAGAGCAGGACAATCGCTCGGGCGCAGCGTAAATTTTAGATATATACAGGTATTGAGAAGAGAAAAGGCATGACAGAACAATCCTATCATCGGGAAAAAGGTACGCTGCTCCTGGCGCTGGCCGCGGGCCTATCGGTTAACGGCTCATTCGCCGCGTTGTTTAGCGCCATCGTCCCCTTTTCGATATTCCCTCTGCTTGCGCTGATTTTATCCGTCTATTGCCTGCACCAGCGCTATATGAACCACAGCATGTCCGAGGGCACGCCTCTGCTGGCGGCGGCCTGTTTTCTGCTGGGGTTGCTGCTTTACAGCGCCATTGTCCGCGTTGAGTACCCCGCCATCGGCTCAAACTTCGTGCCCTCGATTCTCTGCGTGGTATTGGTATTCTGGATCGGCCTGAAGCTGAAAGCCCGAAAATCCGTCAAAGAGAGCGATACTCCCGAGGCATAATGCCGGTGCGGCATCGAGCTACCGACGCCGCTCCAACAGCACGCCGCACTCCATATGATGGGTGTAGGGAAACTGGTCAAACAGCGCCAGCCGGCTGATTTGATGCGTTTCCGTCAGCGTTTGCAGATTATGACACAGCGTTTCCGGATTGCAGGAAATGTAAAGAATACGCGGATAAGCCTGCACCAGCCTGACCGTTTCCTCGTCCAGCCCGCTGCGCGGGGGATCGACGAAAATGGTTTCGCAGCGATAGCCCGTCAGGTCGATGCCCTGTAAGCGCTTGAATTGACGCACGCCGTTGATGGCCTGGGTAAACTCTTCCGCCGCCATACGAATAATCTGTACGTTATCAATATGATTGGCCGCAATATTGTATTGCGCGGCCGCCACCGAGGGCTTGGCGATTTCCGTCGCCAGCACGCGATCGAAATTGCGCGCCAGCGCCAGTGAGAAGTTGCCGTTGCCGCAGTACAGCTCCAGCAAATCCCCGGTTGAATCTTGCGTTGCGTCCAGCGCCCACTCCAGCATATGGATATTCACCGCCGCGTTGGGCTGGGTGAAGCTGTTTTCAACCTGACGGTAAATCATCTCGCGCCCGGCGACGGGCAGGCGTTCGTCAACGTAATCCCGTTCCAGGCAAATCTTGGTTTTGGTCGCCCGGCCAATCAGCTGCAGCGCAAACCCCTGCGCGCGCAACGCATCGCGCAGGGCGACGGCATGCCGCCGCCATTCTTCATCCAGCGGACGGTGATAGAGCAGGGAAACCACCGCCTCGCCGCTCAGCGTCGACAGGTAGTCAATCTGGAACAGTTTGCGCCGCAGGACAGGGTTGGGGCGCAGCGCCTCGATTAATGCCGGCATCAGCCGGTTTATCAGTTCACTGGCCGCGGGAAAGCTATCGACGCGAATACGCTGTTTGGTCTGCTGATCAAACATAATGTGATAGATATCGTCACCGTCGTGCCAGATGCGAAATTCGGCGCGCATGCGGTAATGCTGAACGGGCGAGCGGAACACCACAGGCTCCGGCGCCCCGAACGGCGCCATCATCCCGCGCAGGCGTTCTGTTTTTTGGGCGAGTTGATCGTCGTACCGATCAATGGGCAGGCATTCTGGCGTCATGGTTTTCTCGTCTGAACGGCATCTAAAAGAACGTTATTGGCCGGGAATTGTAGGGAATCCGGCCGGGATGTCCAGTTTTGTCGCGCGATCGCCCGGCAATGGAAATGGAAGTCTAGACATCTGCGTAAGGCGATCGTAGCATGATTGTCCGGCCTCGCAGCATGAGTTAAAAGGGAATCCAGTGCAAATCTGGAGCTGACGCGCAGCGGTAAGGGTAGTCCGGGCGATAGCATATATGCAGACACTGTCATTAATGATGGGAAGTCATCGTCCTTTGTTGTTACGAATAAGCTGTTACGAATAGCAGTCGAGAATAAAAGTAACAACGGCCCCAAGCCCGAAGACCTGCCGGTATAACGTCGCAACGACCATGATCATCGCGTGCTATTCATCATGGTAATGCGGCATCCTTATATATGGTTTGGATGCTCGACTCATGCTTAATAAAACCATGCTGCTGACGGCGCTCTCTGTCACGGCTTTTTCCGCCTGGGCGCAAGACAATAATTCACCGCAAGAGAATGCCGATGAACTGGTCGTTACGGCGAACCGGTTCCCTCAACCCGTTTCCTCCGTTCTCGCGCCAATCGATATCGTTACCCGTGACGATATCGAGCGTTGGCAGGCGAAAAGCCTGACTGACGTAATGCGTCGTCTGCCGGGGGTGGATATCGCGCAAAATGGGGGGCGCGGGCAGTCAAGTTCAATGTTTATCCGCGGAACCAACTCAAGCCATGTACTTGTCTTGATTGATGGTATTCGCATGTCTTCTCCGGGGGTTACCGGCAGTGTGGATTTCAATCAGATTCCGATGTCGTTGATCCAGCGTATCGAGTATATCCGCGGACCTCGCTCAGCCGTTTATGGTTCCGACGCCATCGGGGGAGTCATCAACATTATTACCGAACAGGGCCAGGACGGCGCAAGGTTAAACGCGGGCTATGGTTCACATGCTTACCAGAACTATGACGGCGCCGTGCGCGGGCACGTGGGCGACGATACTATCGTCAGCGTGGCGGGAAGTTATGAAGCGACCCATGGATTCAATGTCTATCCTTCTTCGCCGTCGACAATTGATAGGGATAACGACGGCTATCGCAGCAAATCCTTCTGGGGCATGCTTGAGCAGCGTTTTTCCGAGAACGCCTCCGGCTTTTTCCGTGCTTATGGCTATGATAACAACACGGATTATGACCTCGCCTCCGCCTATCCGGGTAATGATAAGCGTTATTTGAATACGCGAAATTATGATGCCGGATTGAAATTTAACGAAGGAATATATTCCAGTCAGTTAACCGCCAGTTATCAAACGTACGACGATCTGAATTTCAATGATGTAATCGGGAAATATAACGGCACGATTACGCAGATTGAACAGCGTAGCCTGCAGTGGGGTAACGTGTTCAATCTCGGAAACGGCAGCCTGGGCGTCGGGGCCGACTGGCGCAATGAACGGGCTCAACCGGGTGGCACATCCGCATATACGCGAGCCCAGAGTCGCGATAACACAGGTGTATATCTTACTACTCAGCAACAGTTTGGTTCCGTAACGCTGGAAGGCTCGGTTCGGGGCGATGACAATCAACAGTATGGCCGACACGGTACCTGGCAGACGGGCGCGGCATGGGAATTTATTGAAGGCTATCGGGTTATCGGTTCTTACGGCACGGCGTTTAAAGCGCCAACGTTTGACAAGATATATGACACGGCGTACTCGCAAGGAAACGCCAATTTATCGCCTGAAGAAAGCAAACAGTGGGAAATTGGGCTGGAGGGGCTGAGCGGTCCTGTGAACTGGCGCGTTTCCGGATATCGTAATGAAGTTGATAATCTCATCAACTATCGCTCCATCAGCGCGACAACGGGCACATACGACAATATTGGCAAGGCGGTGATGACGGGAGCGGAATTTACCGCTGCCTACGATACAGGGTGGTTGTCGCATAGCGTCACTCTGGAATATTTGGACGCCAAGGATAAAACCACCAACAAAGCGTTGGCCCGACGGGCTCACAAGAAGGCGAAATACGAGCTTTCCACTACGCTGGACAAGGTAAATTGGTCTCTGACATGGATATATCAAGGTTCGCGTCCTGATACCAATTATGATGTTTTCCCCGCTCAACCCATAACGCTGGGGGGGTATAGTACGTGGGATCTCGCCGCCTCATATCCCGTCACCTCTCAGCTAACGGTTCGTGGTAGAATCGCCAACCTGTTTGATAAAGATTATGAGACGGCATATGGCTACCGTACGGCAGGGCGAGAATACTATCTCACCGGAAGCTATACCTTCTGACCTGCCATCCCGTCCCACGGTTCTGGTATTTGACTCCGGCGTGGGCGGGCTGTCTGTTTATGATGAGATCCGGCAGCTATTGCCGGATCTCCACTATATCTACGCATTCGATAACGAGGCTTTTCCCTACGGCGAAAAACCGCAGCAGTTTATTATCGAACGCGTCGTCAAGATTGTTAGCGCCATTCAGCAGCAGCACCAGCTGTCGCTGGTGGTGATTGCCTGCAACACCGCAAGCACCATTTCTCTTCCTGCCCTGCGTGAACGTTTCACTTTTCCGGTGGTAGGGGTGGTGCCGGCAATTAAACCGGCGGCGAAGCTAACGCGTAACGGCGTTGTCGGCCTGTTGGCAACCCGCGCCACCGTACAGCGTTCCTATACCCATGAACTGATCGCCCGTTTTGCAAATGATTGCCGGATATTATCACTCGGCTCTGCTGAACTGGTTGAACTGGCCGAGGCAAAGCTGCAGGGAGAAACCATCGCGACCGAAGATCTGCAAAAAATCTTGCGGCCATGGCTGCGGCTGGCGGAACCGCCAGACACGGTGGTGCTGGGGTGTACCCATTTTCCTTTATTAGCGCAGGAACTGCGTCTGGCGTTGCCGGATGGCACCCGGCTGGTGGATTCGGGTTCGGCCATTGCCAGAAGAACGGCATGGCTGGTGGCCAATTTTGAAGCGGCGCACCTTTCAACGGAAAAGAATCTGGTTTATTGCCTGGCGATTACGCCGAAAGTTGCCACGCTCTGGCCGGTATTGCAGCGTTATGGGTTCTATTCGCTGGAAAAACTACCGCTTTAACGTGGTTATGGGTAAATAGTAGGCGCTTGATTCTTTTTTTGCATTTAGCCCTTGTAAGCCGGCGAGAACTCCCTATAATGCGCCTCCACTGACACGGCAACGGCGGCAACGCGGTTGTGATGACGGTAGGAAGTCAGGCAATAATCACTTGACTTCACAGCGGAATTGCATAACATATGCGGCCCGCGCCACGGCGTAACGTGGCACTGCTCTTTAACAATTTAATCAGACAATCTGTGTGGGCACTCACAAGACGATATC